>JBAXBU010000046.1:0-25168 GCA_037141835.1 Armatimonadota bacterium
GTAGGGTGGCGAGATCGCCGTGGGACTGGACTTGCTCGATCAGCTCCTGGATTCGTCCAAAGCCCAGCTTTTCGGCAGGTTGAAGGACTTTAGGAAGATTGATGAGTGTCTGTCTCAGCGCAGAAAGGTCTCGGGGTCCGGCGAGATTCGCCGAGCATCGCGAGACAAGCCTTTCGATGTCGCTGAGTCCTCCTAATGCGTCTCGCAAGTCTCCACGGTGGATGGAGGAACCCATGAATCGCGTTACCGCGTCGTGTCGACGCTTGATCTCTTCGCGATCGAGCAGGGGTTGTTCGACCCATCGCCTTAGGAGCCGGGCACCCATCGGGGTTCGGGTCATATCGAGGACACCGAGGAGGGTGAATTTCCGCGAACCATCGGCGAGGTTTTGGGTCAGTTCGAGCGACCTTCGGGTTGCTGGGTCGAGGCGCATGAAGCCGTCGACAGAGTACGTTGATAATCCTTGAAGGTGGGCGAGAGAGACGTGATTCTTTTCGGCATACGCCACGATCATTGATGCGGCGGTGATGGCGGCTGGCTTGTCGGCGCACCCGAATCCATTGAGCGAGGTGACATGGAGCGCTTCAGATAGTTTTCTGGTTGCCTGATCGAGCCGGGGCTGATTAAAGTCGGTGGTGGAGGAACCGAGCGCATTTCGAGCAACTTCACCATAGGCTTCGACGTCTTTACCGAGCAATAATTCGGATGGTCGAATGCGAGCGAGTTCTTGCAGCAAACGTTCCTGAGATTCCGTGCCGGACAACTCGGTTACTTGAAATTCGCCGGTTGAAGGGTCCAATATCGCCAAGCCAAGGTTTCCGTCGTTAACACACAGTGCAGCGAGAAAGTTGTTACGTCCAGACTCGAGCAATGTGTCTTCGAGTACGGTACCGGCAGTCATGACACGGGTTACGCCTCGTTTGACGAGCCCCTTTGTCGCTTTTGGATCTTCAAGTTGATCGCAGATCGCAACTTTGTGTCCTTTTTGGAGGAGACGGGCGAGATACTTTTCGACTGCGTGGTAAGGAACACCAGCCATCGCTACCTTGCCGTTTTCACCATCTCCTTTGGAAGTTAGGGTTATTTCGAGGGCGGATGCAGCGGTTTCGGCGTCGTCACCGTAAAACTCATAGAAGTCACCAACTCTCATTGCAAGAAGCACGCCGGGGTGCTCTGCTTTTGCAGAGAAATACTGTTGGAGCATTGGTGTTTTCGCGGTCATGCGTATCATGAGTATGACTCGCGTCATAATGAATCTGAGCAAAGATGAAACGGTTAGGCCTTAGATGGGTGTTATTGGCAGTTTCGGTTTTCGCCGCATCGATCTTGTGTCAGGCCCTTGGGCTTGGTTTCCAAGCGAATGTGTCGGGAATTAGCCAAGCTTTGATTTTAATGTTGGGCGTTGCCTTGCTTGCCTTTCTGAACGTCACTCTGGGCAAATTCCTCAAGTTCATCACCCTTCCACTGAGTTGTATCACGCTCGGTTTGTTTTCCTTAGTTGTTAATGCGGCGGTCCTTTATTCGGCCGCAAGGCTTGAACTTGGTTTCAAAGTTACTGACCCTGGATTGAAGGGTTTTATCGCGGCATTCGTTGCATCTCTGCTCATATCCTTGATCAACGGAGTGTTGGGCGTCTTTTTGCCTGACGACAAAGAGTGAGTCGGCGGCATCGCTTAAGGACGGTTTTAGCGCCAACCCAAGGAATTTGGAAGGGATTGCTGTTTGGCTTTTTCGGCCTAATTACTGCTCTGTTCGGTGCTTTGCTCGCTTTCGGTGTTCAGTTTCAGAACCTCATTCGGTTTCTCAATGGTCTGTTATCGAGTTCGATGGACTCTTGGCTCAATGCCGATCAAACCGATAGCGTGGTTCATTGGATAGGGGCAGCGCTCCTTATTCTTGGAATTCTGTTACTCGTCCTTTCGGTTCGAAATGTACTCAACCACATTATTGAGACATTTAATCCGAGCATTAAAAGTGGACAGGCGGACCTGTATCGTCGAAAGCAAGTTTTGGCTCATGGCCCTCAAATTGTTGCGCTAGGTGGTGGAACGGGGCTGTCTACGCTGTTGAAGGGTTGGAAGCAACATTCTTCGAACATCACGGCAATCGTAACCGTAACTGACGACGGCGGCTCTTCTGGCCGACTAATTCAAGACAAGGGGATGATTCCTCCTGGGGACATTCGAAACTGCCTAGTTGCATTGGCTGACGCAGAAAAAGAAATGACCGACTTGTTTTCGTTCCGGTTTAAAGACGGCGGTTCTTTAAGCGGTCATTCGATGGGGAATCTGATCATCACGGCTTTGGTAGAGCAGGCGAAAGGGGACTTTGAGCAAGCGATCAATATTGCATCCAAAGTACTTGCAATTCGCGGCGAAGTCATGCCCTCTACGCTGGACCACGTTGGTTTACATGCTTTATTGGACAATGGTCAAGAAATTTCTGGAGAAACGGCAATCGTTGACGCGGGACGAAAGATTCGTGAATTACGGTTGGCACCAAGCGAGGTAGAAGCCTATCAGCCCGCGCTTGATGCGATTGCAGATGCCGACATGATATGTATTGGACCAGGCAGTGTTTATACGTCCGTTATCCCAAATTTGCTGATTCCCGGTATGGCTCAGGCATTGAAAGAAAGCAAGGCGATTAAAGTCTATATTTGTAATGTCATGACTCAGAAGGGTGAGAGCGATACTTTTAGTGCCAGTGAGCATGTTGGAGCCATCATGCAACAAGTAAAGGAGCGAGTCTTTGACTATGTATTGGTCAATACGGGTGTTCCCACCGATGCATCGCTCGAAAAGTATCGGGCAGTGGGGCAGATTTTTGTTGATCCCGATATCGACCGAATAAAGGCGATGGGATTAAGAATTATCCCCGGGAACTTCATGTCAGATACGGACTACGTTCGTCATGATCAGGTGAAGGTAGTCAGCAAATTAATGACGATTCTTGGATTATAAGTACACTTACATTTAACAACTTACTGTGATTGGAAAACTAGTCATCCTCAGCGGCCCCAGTGGGGTCGGAAAAGACACCATTATTGACGCCTGGCGGGAGGTCAACCCGAAGGTAGAGCGCGTTGTCGCGTATACGACACGTAGTCCTCGACCAGGCGAGGTTGATGGTTTGGACTATCGGTTTGTATCCGTTCCAGATTTTCAGACCAAGGCCAGTAATGGCGATTTTCTCGAGTTTAAGGAAGTCCACGGGAATTGGTACGCGACGCCTTTGACCGACATGGAGACCTTAATTCAGGGTGGAAAAATTGCCATTCTCAAAATCGATGTTCAAGGTGCTTTACATGCCATGTCCTTGAGAAAAGATGCAATTTCGATTTTCATCTTGCCGCCTTCAATGGAAGAGTTGGAGGCTAGGATTCGTGGTCGAGGGTTGGACGACCCCGAAGTTATTGAGAAACGATTGATCAATGCTCAAGATGAAGTTGCCCAGGCACCGAAGTATCACCACCGAGTTGTTAACCTTGATGTGGATCTTACGGTTTCCATGTTGGAGAGGATCATCGAGTGAATATCCTGCTTGGGGTGAGTGGGTCAATTTCGGCTTATCGAGCGGCAGACCTCGCCCGAGAACTCATGCGAGAAGGGCACGTGGTTCGGGTTTGTTTGACCGATGCGGCCCAGAACTTTGTCAGCGCGGTTTTGTTCGAAACTTTGACGGGTCAGCCGTGTTTAATTGACACATTTGAGGAGCCCAATGTTGGCCGAATGGCGCATATTGATTGGGCCAGGCAAGCCGATTTAGTCGTTATTGCTCCGGCAACGGCGAATACGATCAATAAGATTGCCAATGGTATTGCGGATGACATGCTTTCGACTATTGCCCTCGTGACGACGAAGCCAATGGTTATTGCTCCGGCGATGAACCCGCAGATGTTTTTGAATGAAACTGTTCAGTTATCGTTGGCTGCGTTGGTTTCTCGCGGTGCTACCATTGTTGAGCCCGCAGAAGGCGATGTTGCTTGTGGGGAGAACGGGCAAGGCAAATTGGCTTCAATTACGACGATTGTATCGGCGGTACGGGACGTATTGTTTTCTTCTTCCTTGCTAGATGGGAAAAAGGTACTCATTACTTCTGGCCCGACTCAGGAGCCAATTGACTCAGTTCGATATATTTCAAATCGATCGACCGGCAAGATGGGTTCAGCAGTTGCACGGGCGGCACTGCAAATGGGGGCACAAGTTACCGTTGTAGCGGGACCCCAATCGGAGCCGTTACCAATTGGAGCGACGGTAAAGTCAGTAATGACCGCTGTGCAAATGCACGATGTGGCGGTTGGATTGGCGCCGAGTTTCGACATCATCATTGGGGTTGCGGCTGTGGCAGATTATCGGATTGAGACGCCGATCACGGGAAAGATTCGGAGGAGCGGAGATTCGCTGTCTTTGGAATTAGTGCCTAATCCAGATATCATAGCTTCACTTTCAGCGGCAGGGAAAGGTGCGATTGTTGTTGGGTTTGCGGCGGAGCCAACGAGTGAAACAACGATTGCTCAAGAGAAAATTTCAAGAAAGGGTCTGTTTGCGATTGCCGCCAATGATATTTCGAACGACGCGACTACTTTTGGCTCAGAGATGAACCGATTGAAGCTCATTTTCGCCGATGGTACTATGACAGATAGTGGTCTTCAGTCAAAATTCCAGTGCGCAAAATGGCTGTTGGAACAAATCGGGAAAGCAACATGCAACAAGTAGAACCTATAAGTCCGGTTGAAGTGAAACGAGTTTCACCAATGTTGTTGATCATCGGTGGGATTTTGGCTTTAACAATGTTGTTCCTTTTTTTTCCGTCATCAAGAACGGCTAAGGTTTCAAGGGCAAAAGAAAGGCTCAAGAAGGAGTTTGTCGGTCCGAAGGATCTTTCTGATCTCTATACTGGATACTTTGTTACTTCGAAGAACACGAGCCTAACCATTGGTCCAAAGAGCAATGCCGAATTGTCGGTCTTTGCGGCGGGACCAACATCGCTTTTTTCTTCTCGATATTTCGAAGAAGTCGACGGAAACAATTGGAATATGTACGGGAATAAAACTCTTCACGCATGTCTTTTGGCACCCGATCCGACTTCGACCGGGTGGAGCCTCTATGCAAAGGTTTGGATTGCTCTGACACTGCAAAATGACCGGACCCCGATGTTTAATCTTGGAAATTTGGTCAGTTTAGGGGATGCGACCACCTTGAAGAAGCTACGGGACATCTGGGGCAAACAGCCTTTTGATATTCAAGCCACAGCAGAGTATTTGTTAGACAGCAATCGAAAACTCGTCAAGGGTATGCCGGGGGCTCATCGCTTCTATCAAGACGGCTCCGGAACTATTTACAAGTTAGATCCGCTAGCCGGACCTTACGAGTTCTTTTATACCTATAACGAAGCACACCCTATCCCCCAATCTGATCGATAAGGGCTAGTGTCGGACTTCCGCTGTTCATCAGGAACCACTTGATTTCGCCGGTAACTTTTTCGGATTGCTCTTCGGGTAGAAATCTCCCCGATTCATTGAATTCGATTGCCTGGGATTCTGGGAAGAGTTCAACCATTTTGGATAAGGTATCGGGGCCAAACATGGGGTCTTTCATCCCCCAAAGGATCAGGGTTCGTTTGAGAGTTAGGGACTTTGATTTTTCTTTAACGGAGTCAAACCACGGTCCGCTGGTTTGCCAACTCTCGACCATTTTGTAAACACCGGTTCGCTCCACAAAGGCGCTAAAGGGTTTAAGATATTGTCGCTCGATTGGTCGTGAGATTGCGTATCGGTCAGCAAAAAGAGCGGGGAGTACAAAGCCCGGGGCGGATTGGATATAGCGATAGTAGAATTTGTTGGCGGGGCTCAGGATCATCTTTGCAAGTTTCTGGGCAGTTTGATTGTCGTCTAAGTTCCAAAGATGTGAATTGAAGATTATCACATCACGAATGACATCTGGGTTATCGGCCGCCCAGTCGAAAGCGATCGGAGCGCCTGCATCGTGAACTACGAGCGTGATATCCTTTAAACCAAATTGATCCATCATGGAAGCAAAACGCTTAGCGTGACCTTTTGGCGAATAGTCGGCTTTTGGTGGTTTGTCGCTAAGACCAAATCCGAGGTGATCCATGGCAATGCATCGATGAGTGTCTTGAAGCGCTTCTACCATTCGCCGAAACATGAATGACCAGGTCATGTTTCCGTGAACGAAGACGATTGGTCGCCCTTGACCTTCGTCGATATAGTTCATCCAACCTTCGCCGGAATCAAATTCTCTAAATGCGAAGGGGTACTCCGTTCTATTTAGCCAGTACCGATGATCGTCCACGTCACCCTATTCTACGAGATTTACTCGTCGAAGTCGAACCATCCGGGGACTTCCGCAATTCGTTTTGCGAGTCCAGCGGGGAGGATATACGCTTCGGGAAAGTCGATTTTGGAAAGGGTTGAGCGGATTGGTTCGCCGTTTTGGTAGTGGGTGACCCAGTCAACGTCACAAATAGCACCTCGACCGATAGCGAGAGCATTAGCTCCGAGGGACAGGCTTTTCGTTACATCTTCGGCTGATCTTATTGATCCGACTCCAAACAGCGGAAGGCGTCCGGCGAGGTGCTGGTGGATTTGTTTGAGGGTTGGTTCGGTTCCTTCTTCATGAATACTGACTTGATCGTAGGATCGAAGAGAAATGTGCAAGAAGCTCAACGGAAAGTTGCATAGTTCGTTAAGAAGTCTTTTCGTCGTTTCAAGGCGAATCCCTGGAGTTTCTGGTTCCTCGGGGCTAAACCGATATCCCACTGGGAATTTCGGTCCAACTTCCGCAAGCACGGTCTCTACGAGTCTTTTGGGGAAAAGCAGATCATCTGCATTCCATTTGTCGGTACGTCGGTTGCAGTGAGGACTAACAAATTGTTGTATGAGGTAAGTATTGGCTCCGTGGATTTCAACTCCGTCGAAACCGGATTGTTTTGCTCGTCGAGCGGCTTGGGCGAAGTCTTGGATTGTTCGTTCTATTTCGTCGTCGGTCATCTCCCTGGGAATAATCGCCTTTGGATTTTCTGCCGCGATCGCACTGGCTGAAATACATTCGCCTCCGGCAAGAGCTGGAGGACATTGGCGTCCACCGTGGTGAATTTGGAGGATGGCTTTGGCACCATTTTCTTGAATTGCTTTCGCCACTTGAGAAAGGGAATCGAGTTTATCGTCGTTGTCGCATCCCCATTGCCCGGTGAATGCCTTGCCCGAAGGATGGACGTAACACGCCGCGGTCATGATCGCACCGAAGCCACCTTGAGCACGGCGAGCAAGATACGGAAGTTCGTTGGGTGAAATAATGCCGTTGTCAAGGCTGCTGTAGGTCGTCATAGGGGCGACGATAAAGCCATTTTTGAGTTCGAGATTATTGAGACTGATCGGAGATATGAGCGGTTTCAATTTAGCTAGAGTATGAAGGAAAGCTCGGTCTACATCCACAATTTTTCAGTTTCTTGACATCGAACGAAGATTGAAACTGAGCGAAACATTGGATACGGCTGACTCAAAAAAGGAATATTATGACGATATGAAACCGTCAAGTGTTTTACTCGTTACTCTCCTCTCTGGTGTGATCGCTGGCACCTTTTTCATTCCCAAGGCGGAGGCGCAGATAACCTTGCGACCAAACCAGGTTCGTTTGAACGAAGCAGATTGGCAACTCGTCAATTATGGGTCAAAGGCTTTTCGGTACGATAGCCGAACAGGAAAGACCGAGCACTTTGTGTCAGAGAATAAGAACCAACAAACGATCTACTCTTGGGTAGCAGTTGACGAAGTAGGTTCTGCGCCGCCGGGCAATATGGTGTTGTCTTAACTGGAACACCTGATAATGCTTACCCAATGTTACGAATGGATCGAAAGTCCGGTAGGACATGGCGAATGGAGCACATGAACGGGTGGCGTTGGCAGGAAGCGACGGCTAAATAGGTGATCCCGAAGAAGCTCGGAGCTGTAGGCCATGGTACCTAGGGGCAACATCGGTGCGAAACTAATTCGCAGCTCTGTTGCCCAAGTCTAGAGGGTGGGGATACCTTAGATTTATTTACTCGACTTACCGGTGTCCAAGTTCACGAAGGTTCCCATAAGGGTCTTTTCGGCGGAGCTGTTGTCACCACTTTGAAGGGCCTTGAGAGCCATCGTAACTTCTTGGGCTTCGACAATCTTGCCATCACTGATAAGCAAGGCTTGGGTCTTTTGAAGTTCTTGGATCGCGACCATTTGGGTGATTGCGCCGGTTTTGAGTCCCATGACGGTCTTTTCGATTGCTTTACTTGAGGCAATGATTTGAGCGGCAGATCCAACTCTTGGGTTCACTGGAACAGAGTATCGAGCCGAGTCTGACGAGAACTCCATCTCAAAGTCAAGGTCAAGCGTTACAGGTTGACCGGTCATGAGATCGTCGTAAGATAGCTTTCCGCCCAGGACTCGATAATGACCAAGTGGGTGGTTGGAGAATTCGAGGTCGATGACTTGCTGAATGACACTACCGCGTTCCATGTCAGCAAGAGGAATCTTTACGGTGCCTTCGGTTTGTTGCTGCGGTGCACGCATTTGAACCCATCTCGCAAGTTTTAGTTCGAGAGACATGTTTCGGGTGACAGTTGTCATCAGCTTTTCAAGCTCAGATCGGAAGATCTCCGGGATCATTTGAGGTTGAGGGATGAAGTAGTAATTGCCACCGGCCCGTTTTGCCATTCCGGCAAGGAGCTCTTCGTTATAATCTGGTCCAAAACCGAGGAACGTTACTGAAACGCCTCGAGTTTTGAGCTCACCAGCGTGGTTAACCAATGCGGTGTAATCTTTGATTCCTGCAGTTGGGTCGCCGTCGGTGAGGACGATCATTCGCGTTGCCCGGTTGGTCTCAATAAATTGGAGAACCTGTTGCATGGCGAGTGAGATGCCATCGAAAAGGTTTGTGGTGTTTCCGGCTTGAAGACGAGCGATCCCCGCTTTGACCATGTCTTTGTTGGTCACTTGCTGAGGCGGCATGAGGACTTCGACCATTTCTTCGAAGGTTACGATGCTGAGGATGTCGGTTGGGGCAAGCATATCAACGACGTGAGCGCAGGCTTGTTTGACGTATTCGAGGGGTTGACCTTCCATCGACCCTGATCGGTCAATGACGAGACAGAGATTCATTGGGGTACGTCCGCCACTGACTACTCCGCCAAAGGTTTCTTGACCGCCACCAGCGCGAAGTTCGAGCAGGAATTGTTCCCTTGCTGGACCATTTGCCATTGTTGCAGTTCGACCGGCGACAATCTCGACATCGAGCGCCTTCATTGGAGCCATGACCGAAGTACGGTTCATGTCCATTGGCGACATCGCTACGGTTTGCTGTCCTCCGACTGTGGGCGCACCGGCCATTACAGTCCGGTTGATGTCTACTCTTTGCGTCATGTCCATGATATGTCTCTTATGATTCTATGCGAAAACTTGTTGCCCCTACTTTAACAATATCGCCATTTTTTGCGATTGCGTTAGTCACTCTTTGCCCATTAATGAAAGTTCCGTTGGTACTTCCTAGGTCTGTGACGTTGACGAACATGCCAGATGGTTCGATTCTTGCATGTTTCCTACTCGCACTTGTGTCGTAAGCCATCGGGACTTGTTGGCATTCACGGCCGAGTTCAATCGGCATGTTGAGAGGAAATCTTTGACCCGCCAATGGGCCGTCTGTAGCAACAAGCATGGTTCCGCCGGAGCCAGGAGAAGGTTGATAGCCACCTTGAGCGGGAACTGCGACGGTTGGATCGAGCTGACCATAGGGCGATTGAACCGGATTCATCATCGTCGGTTGCATTGCCGGGTTCATCATGGTCGGTTGCATCGGTTGTTGTTGCTGTTGTTGGGCAATTGCCATTTGACTCGGAGTCATGAGCTGCGAACTTGCCGCTGGTTGCTGTCCACCATATGGTTGTTGACCTTGCATCGGCTGTTGACCGCCGATTGGGTAAGCGGTGCCCCGATTTGGCTCAGGTCCCCGGTTCGGGGCTTTTGAGTTTCGCATTTGGAAGATTAAGCGGAACGAGCCGATTTGAAGAACATCACCGTTGTTGAGGATTGATTGTTGGACACGCTGGCCGTTCACACCGATTCCGATCGGCGAGCCTTGATCAACAACAGTGTAGGTTCCACCCTGCTTTTGAATCACGGCGTGTTGGGGCGATACGCTTTGGTCTCCGAAGAGAGGGATGTCGGCACGTTCGAATCGGCCAATGAGCATTGCTGGCTTATCGAGAACCCATTCCTTGCCTTCATTTCGACCTAGTTCAAGTCGAAGCCACGCTGATCGCATGAGGGCTTCGATAATGCCAATCATGAGGGCGATGGCACCGCACATGATGATCGCCGTAAGGGCTCGGGCAACAGCACCAATTTCTCCCTGATTCACACCTTTAGCAGTCAACATCAGCCCAGCGGTGCCGGTAGCAACCGTGTCAAAGAGGGCACCAGCAACCGCCCCACCGATGACTCCTCCGATTAGTCCTTGAAGACCTCGGCGCCAGACAAAAGTGCTGATTCCAATTCCGAAACCGAGTCCACCACCGATGATCGCAATTGAGATCGTGCGAGGAATAAGGTTGGCAATAATAGAACCTTGCGGATTGACAAAGTGTGAAAATGGAGCGGCTATCGGCATCGCCATTATCGTGCCAACAATTGCAAAGAGTGCACTCAATCCGCATTCTTTCAGAGCATGACTTCGACTTCCTCTTTGGTAACCACTCAAAAACCCGATAGTCGCTCCGAGGGCGATCGCCCAAGCGATGACCAGCCATTTTTCCCACCCGGCGTAGGCATCAGAATATATATTGCCTGGCTTGAATGGTTCGAGCATTGCCCAAGCGACGAGCCCGGCAACCATTCCGGCAATGGCCTTAAAGAGGATGCTTCCCATTAACCTTCAAATCGGTACTCAATGCTTCCGAAGCGGACCGAATCTCCTGGTCGCAGTTGTTGCGATCCACTAACTTTTGCGCCGTTTACCCAGCAACCATTGGTACTACCGTGGTCTTTCAACTCGACGTTTCCGCCGGTTTTAAAAATGCTTGCGTGGTTTCTTGAGACGGTGTCATTTGGCACGACTAAGCCAACGCCAAATTCTCGTCCAACTGTGGTTTCTCCTTCCGGGAGTTCGAATGCACTTCCATCAGAAGCGATTAATTTAGGGACACCGGAAACCACGGCTTGAGAAATTTGTTGAATTGGGGCAGGCGCGGCTGGGACAGCTGCAGGAGGCGCACCACCGAGGATTATTTGCTGCATTGGCTGAGGCGCGATTGGAGCGACCGGGTTTGGATCGTGAGCCTGATTATTTGCGTCCCCTGGTTTTGGTATGTCTGCGCCAAGCTTGGTTAAGGTGTCCTTGACTAAGTCTTGATTCTTCTTCATGTATTGGACAATGAAATACCCTACGCCGCAAGCAATCCCTAAACCGATCAGGGTCACTAGGAAATTTCCGATTGGGCTTCCGGGATCCTGGGCTTTTTCCTCGCCCTTTGCATCTTTTTCTTTCGTTGATTTTGTGGGCTCGTTTGTGGATGTTGCCGCCAATGGGGCAACCGACTCCCCGTCGGGAAGGGCTATTTTGAGGGTGGACTCTTTGTCTCCACCAACGGTAAAGGTTTGACGGACTGGATCTTTGGTTTGGCCACCAGCTTTGTAACTAACAGCAACTTTGACTTCGCCAGCTTTTACAAAGAAAAATGTCGCAGACCCGTTTGCAGAAGGATCGACAAGTTCCATTCTCTTTTCGCCAGCATCTTGAAGCTCGATGGATGCGGCGTTTATGGGACCTTTGGGAGTCGAAACTTCAACTCGGACTTTGTAGACCGTTGAAAATTCTTCTTTTGTCAGCGTCCAAGTGCCATCTTTGATATCTCCAATTGGCTTTACAGCAACCTTTCCGGATGTGACGTCAATGACAAATAATTTGTCAGTCTTAACGCCTGTCTCAATGGTGTATTCAACTTTTTGGCCGGCTAATTTGGTGGATTTCGAAGGATCCTTCACTGGCCAATTGGCTGACTCAAAGACTAATTTGTCAGAATTGTCCGGAAAGACCAGCGACACTTTGGTTGACGCGAATGTTACTGTCGAACACGCGACTATTATAAAACCAGTAAAAAAACGTTGCACTCTATGGCTATTCTAGCCTGAAACCCAACAATCTTTATAGGTTTCAGGTTCTCTTACGAGTTTCTAATGGACTGATGTTATGCCGAATAAGTCCTACAAGCACCAATGAACTTCTGCTCTCCTCTTCCGTAATTCTCGTTGGTGGGGGATAATATCGAAATGACGCCAGCTGAGCGATTACAAGAACTTGTCGACGGAAAGAACCCAAAATTGATCTTGCGGATGCGGAGTGGGTTTGCTATTCTGGCTGACAATCAATTTTTGCCTGGATACGCTTTGCTTCTGGCTTATCCTCAAGTTGAGCAACTCAACCAACTTGATTCAAAGCGAAGATTTTTGTTCCTTGAAGATATGGCATTACTCGGTGAGGCCGTGCATCGGGTTACTGACTGTATTCGAGTGAACTATGCGATGTATGGAAATCTAGATCCGTTCCTCCATGCTCACGTATGGCCCCGATACGACTGGGAGGTTCCGGAATATGCAACGATTCCGCCGCTTTCGTACCCAGAAGAGATTCGCAATCACGAAGATACGCTATGGGACCCGGAAATTCATGCCGAAATGCAGGACCAAATACGACGCGTGCTCCTCACATTAACTGAGGAGCACGGTCACGTTGTGCAATTGCACTGGACTTAGGTCTTAGACCTTATGCTTTGTGATTTGGTCGTCTTCGCGTAGAGCGTCGGCGGCCTTTTCAACTCTGTTGCAGAACTCTTCAGCGGAGAGCTTTTTCGTCACGAGAGCGGTGAGACTGTCTTCGAGTTCTTTCTCAAAGGTCTTGTACCACTGTCTGAACTTGATAGACCAGACGGCTTTGCTATCTTTTAGGGCGGCTGCTGGTGCTTTGAGTTCTTCAGGAAGTTCAACGTCGTTTGAGCCCTTGATGGACATAAACGTTGCCTTTTCTTTTACGAACCGTTTGGCATTGTCCAATGAAGTCATGAGCTTGAAGTAGTCGATGCCTAACTGTGGATTCTTGGCTTTTACCGGAACAAGCCATGGTTCGATATCAACTTGAAGGGCACTTGGCTCACCTTTTCCGCCATCGACGGCTGGAGGGAGGAAGAAGGTCATTCGTTGACCTGGATTCAAAATCTCCTTCATTTCTGGTTTGATCCAGGTGCCGCAAGGGACCATTGCCGCTTTGCCTTTTAGGAAGTTCGTTTGAGCTTGAGTATGAGTCAACGAAACGGCTCCATCTTCAAAGTAGCCCTTATCTCTAAGTTCCTCAATCATTTTTGCGGCTTTAAGAACCGATTCAGACTTCCAAGCGCCAGGCACCATGTTTTGGCAATCATTGATCGCCGCCATGCCGCCTTGACCTTGAATCCAAGGCATTAACATGCCGTAGATCATGTAGTAAGGATATTGACCTTGGAAGGTAATTGGCGCCATTCCTTTGGCTTTAATCTTTGGAGCCAACTCCATCAGTTCGCTCCAAGTTTTCGGTGCAGTCCAACCATTCTTTGCAAAAACATCTGGGTCGTACCACCAGCCATACATCATGAGATAGAGCGGGAGAGCAACCTGCTTACCATCAAGCTGACCAAGCTTGAGAAGATCTGGGTTAAATGTTTCGCCCCACGGAGTTTTCCCGTCCGCGGAAGGAGTTTTCAAGACATCACCGAGATCAAAGACAAGTCCTTCTTCGGCAAGTGCCCAGTGATCCATACCCCAGCCTGGGAACATAAGGTCTGGTGGGGTTCCGTTTGCGATGCGAGGCTTTAGTTGGTCCCAAATCTTAGGATTTCCGTCTACGGTTACCGTTGTGCCTGGATGAGCCTTATTGTAGTCCGCCGCGACTCTCTGGAAGAAATCAATGCCGTAACCACCTTTGAATGCCTGAACTTCGGCGGTACCGTTTGGCTTTGGCGCATCGGTGGGTGCCATGGTCAATTTGAGACCAGATGAGTCGGCCGCATCAGAATTGGAAGAATTTGTTCCGGTTGAAGAGTTACTTTCCACTTTGTCGGGACTACATCCGATAAGCCCGATTGTTAAAAGTGCGAGTCCAAAAAAGCTCAGTCGCATAAATGTCATTTTAGCCTGAAATTGGAATTTGGTTTTCACTTAGTTGCCGGTTGGCTGACGGAAAAACAAAAAACCTCGCACTTGTTGATTGTGCGAGGTCTTCCGAATGGGTTTGTGCCCGTGGTCTACTTTTTGCGGCGTCTGATCAATACGACAGCCCCAACTGAAAGAGCAATTAGGCTCATTGGCTCCGGCACTGCTTGAATTCCGTTAAGGGAGAAATCGCCGCCTGCCGCAGGGTCAAAGTAAATCTTGATTCCGTCAACATCGCCAAGGTTTGCTGCATCGGCTGTAAAGTCAAATTGATAGGAAAGCGGGGAGGCTGAGAAAATTCCTGCGTTTACGTTAACGGATCGTGAAAATGAGTTTGCTCCACCGTTGGTATACAAAGTGACCGTAACAGGAAGCGTTAAGTCATTGGTTCTGAAGTTCAAATCAATGATTGGAATGCTCATAAAATTGAAGTTCAGTGGGTTGGAGGCTACAACCGTGGAGGAATTTGCATAGCCGTAACCGAGCGTGTAGTCAATATCAACATCTGAGTCCGAACTCACATCGAGGACACCTGGCGTGGTAATTACTCGACATTTTGCGTCTCCGCCAAGGGGATTTGTGATAACCGATAGAGATTGGTAACGATTGCCGCCAAGAGCCGATGCAGCAATAGTCCACGAATTTACCGTGCCTGCAGAAATTGCGCCACTGTTGTAGCTACCAGTCATAAAATCATCGATCATGGTTGCGTGGGCACTAGCCCCTACCGCCATCAACCCCACCAAAGCCAAATACTTCATAAAAAACCCCAATTGAAAGCAAAATTTGCCTTCACTTAAGTATAAAGCAATAGTAATAGCTAGGTAAGCCAAAATCCCCAGCAATTCTACTAGTAAAAGTAGATTCTTAACCCAAAGTTTTCAATTCTAATTGAGGATTCGAGGCGTAAAGTCGGTATTTGGCTTAACTGATCGGCAATAAGCAGCCATCAGTTTTGCGCAGTTTTCAACATCTGTAAGACTTAGCATTTCAACTGGCGTGTGCATGTATCGCAATGCGACTCCGACAATTCCAACTGCCATTCCAGCTCGGTTAAGTTGCATCGCGTTTCCGTCGGTTCCTGTGCCACCACCAGTCACATCAACTTGATAAGGAATTCCGTCTTTGTCGCAGGCTGAACGAATCATGTTAAATACGTTGGGGTTAGCGTTTGCGCCTCGCATAACCGATGGTCCTTTCCCGACATCCAATTGGCCGTATTTAGTTTTGCTGACACTTGGGTAGTCGATAGCATGATTCACGTCGACGGCAAGCCCTGATTGGGCGTTAATCCAATAACTGCTCGTACGCGCACCACGAAGCCCGATTTCTTCTTGAACTGTCGCGACGGCATAGACGCCGACACCTGGATCTAGCCCTCCGTCTTGTTTAAGCAGTCTTAAGGCTTCGGCGACGATGAAGCTTCCCATTTTGTTGTCGAAGCCTCGGGCTGAGGCTCTGTCGCCTTGAAGCATCTGAAATTCATACTGGTAGGTAACTGGATCACCGAGGGAGATGAGTTTTTCGACTTCCTCTCGGCTTGAGCATCCGATATCGATCCAGAGATCTTCAATTTCAGGCTTTTTCTTTCGTTCTTCGTCTTTAAGAAGGTGGATTGCTTTTCGTCCAATGATGCCGGCTACTCGTTCTTTGCCGTGGATCCAGACCCTTTGACCGACGGGTATGACGCTGTCATGTCCGCCTATGGTGCTGAAATAGAGTAGTCCGTCGTCGCCAATGTAGTGGATGAGGAATCCGATTTCGTCCATATGACCCGCAAGCATGATTTTCATCTCTGCATTAGGATTGAGGATCGCGGCAACGTTTCCGTGGACGTCTGTTTTGACTTCGTCGGCAAACGGTTTCGTATAGGTTCGGTAGACCTCGGCAGCACGCTCTTCGAAGCCTGAAGGACTAGGAACGTTTACAATGGCTTTTAGAAAATCGAGGGATTCGGCTCTCATCTGAGCTGAGAATACCTATTTCTTGGAGTTTGTTCTTGCTCGCAAATAGATCGCAAACGAGTTGATACATAGCAATCCGATCATGAGAACCAAGATTGCACTAGCTGCTATTTTATGGAACTCATCTTTGGAGTCATTGGCGTAATCAAATATCTTTATTGGTAGAACAGTATAGTGGTCTCTTAACCCTTTTGGCAAAGATGTGACGTAAGTTGCAGCACCAACGACAATTAGTGGCGCAGTTTCTCCAATTGCTCGAGAGATCGAAAGGATAATTCCGGTTAGGATTCCCGACAAGGCATTGGGGAGAACCTGGAGTCTTATTGATTGCCACTGGGTAGACCCTAATGCCATCGAACCTTCCCGATATGATGTCGGAACAGCCTTTAGAGCTTCTTGCGTGACAATTATGACCGTTGGCAAAATAAGCAAAGTCATCGTCAGTGCTCCTGCAATGATGCTTTGCCCAAAGGCTAGGAGCTTTACAAAAAGTACCAGTCCAAGAAGCCCGTAAACAATTGAGGGTACGCCTGACAAGTTGGCGATGTTTAGCTGGATGATGCTGATGAAGCGGTTTTTTCGTCGAGCGAATTCTTGCAAATATATAGCAGATGCAACGCCAATGGGCACAGAAATGATTGCTGTAAGGACCATCACATAGAGGGTTCCGACAATTGCTGGCCATATTCCGGTTTGCTTGGGTCTACTCGAAAGATCACTTATCACGAATTTCCAACTGAAATATTCCAATCCATCAAGGACAATTTTCGTAAGGAAAATAACGAGAATGAGGACGCCAACACTCGCTGCACCAAGGCAAAGATATCGAAAAAGCGAATCGAATCGCTTTCGACTTTTGAGATTGCTATGAGTGCCAGGTTCCAAGATCATTGATAATTCAACTTAAATTTCGCAACAAGCTTTCTAGCAACCATGTTCATGCCGAAAGTAAAGGCGAAAAGGACAAGACCGACGGCGAAAATCGACATATATTTCATCGTGCCTACTTCGATATCTCCTTTTGATGTAGAAACCATGTAAGCGGTCATCGTTTCGATTCCTTTTGTCGGATCGAGGCTGAGGATTGGGTTTGAACCTGCCGCAAGGGTCACTGCCATCGTTTCTCCAAGGGCTCGACTTAGAGCAAGAATGAATGAAGCAACGATGCCCGAAAAGGCCGCTGGTACCACTATTTTCATAGTAGTTTCTGCCTTTGTTGCGCCTAATCCTTGGGCACCCTCTTTGAGTGCGACGGGAACCGAAGAAATAGCATCTTCGCAAAGTGACGAAACGAGCGGAAGGATCATGATGCCAACCACAATTGCACCTGCGAGGGCGTTTGAAGATTGGATTTGAGGAAAAACGTTTCGAAGGGCGGGAGTAACAAAGAAGAGACCAAAGTAGCCATAAACTACGGTAGGGATTCCCGCCAGCAGTTCTAACGCTGGCTTCAGGATGGCCTTTGCTTTAGGTTTGGCGTATTCGGCGAGATAGATTGCGCTAAGGAGACCAAGCGGTACGGCAAACAAGCCTGCACCAACGGTTATCATTAGCGTTCCGGTAACAAGTGGCAGAATCCCAAAGTGTCCAGGCTCAGGGGTCGGCTTCCATTCTGTCCCAGTAGCAAATTCTTTTAAATCGACGTGAGTAAAGAATGGAAGAGCTTGGCTAAAGAGAATATAAACAATTGCTATGGTTGTCACAACTGAAATAAGGGCACAAAAGGCACAGAAGGTCCGAATAAGACCTTCTCGAATCTTCCTTTGTAGATGAACGCTAACCTTATTATGTGAAAAATTGCCGGATCCATTTGATCCGGCAACTCCTGCTTTGTCTGTGCCCGTTGAGGTCATTTCTTGGTGTAGACATCTGAAAGCTTCATGCCTGGCTTGAAGTCTTTCATCATGGTACCAGCGGTACCAGCAGCTACGTGAGCTTTGATTTGCATCATAACATCGTCACCGAGCAAAACATATTTTGATTCAGTAACGGCAGCCTTTCCTTTGTCTCCAAGTGCGAATTCGACAAACGCTTTGACTTGGGGTTTGTCCATTGATTTCTTGTTCACATAAATAAACAATGGGCGTGAAAGTGGCTTGTATGTACCGTCTGCGATTGTCTTTTCGTCAGGACCAATTCCGTTAACGGTAAGGGCCTTAACCTTCGTCATGTTCTCAGCATAGTAGTTATAACCAACGAATGCCATACCACCCTTGTCGCCAGCGACTGCGCTTACGATAGCGGTGTATTCCTGGTTCGGTTGGTACTCCTTTCGGATTTCGTTCTTCTTACCATTGATAGCTTCGGTGAAGTACTCATAGGTTCCGTGATTGTCGGTTGGGCCGTAGAAAGTAATCTTCTCTTTCGGGAACTTTGCGTTGATTTGATCCCAGGTCGTGACCGTACTATCTTTTGACCAAGCGGTCTTGAGTTCTCCTGGTGTGATGTCGGTAGCCCATTTATTTTCTGGGTTGACGATAACTGAAACGCCATCGTAAGCGATCGGGATTTCGATGAATTCAATACCTTTTGCTTCAAGAGACTTGAATTCGTCATCTTTAACTGGTCGGGAAGCGGTTGCAATGTCTAACTTTCCGTCCATAAACTTTTTGAACCCGCTACCAGTTCCAGACTTGTTTACGGTTACGGTAACTTTGCCCTCAGTCTCTTTCTTAAAGTCTTCGGCGAGAAGCGTGGCGATTGGAGCGACGGTTGTGCTTCCATCAATAGAAATTTCTCCAGAAAGGCCAGTGGTTCGTGCGGTTCCACCGGTTGTGGTTGTAGGTGCATTTGTACCTTCTGGGGCTGGGTTGCCACAGCCGATGAGAGCCATTGCGGCTCCAATAATAAAGGTTGGTAATACCCATGTAAGCTTTTTGCTCATTTCATTCAAAAGTTACCAATCAATTGTTAAGTAACTGTTAAGTGAATGTTAACAACCGATTAATCCAGGTTCAAGTAGGTTCAGCATTGCCAGTCGAAAACAAATCACAATTATAGGACGTAGAAAGCGTGTAGCGGTACGCCGCAAACAAAGTGACCCTAGTGACCCAAGAAAACTCAGCCGTCGGATTAGTAGATATTCAGAGTTCGGAAGATCTCCGTAACATTGCGATTGATAAAGTCGGTGTGAAGAAAGTGAAATATCCGATGACGGTTCGCGAGCGAGATAATGGCACCCAGCAGACGGTTGGTGAATTTACCTTGACGGTTGATTTGCCCAAAGAGTTCAAAGGCACGCACATGAGTCGGTTCTTGGAGATCCTTGGTGAGCATAAGTGTGTGGTTAGTGGTGAGACGATTCCTGAGATTCTGTCGAACCTCCAGGACAAGTTAAAGGCGGAGACTGCGCACCTTGAAGTGAAATTCATGCTCTTCCGCTCGAAAGCCGCTCCGGTTACGGGCAAAGAAGGGATGATGGGTTACGAGTGCGGATTCATGGCTTCTGGCGGAAAGATTCATGACCTGTGGCTTTATCTGGTCGTTCCGGTCACCACACTTTGCCCTTGTAGTAAAGAAATTTCGGAATTTGGCGCTCATAATCAACGTGGCTACGTAACGGTTAAAGTCCAACCCGACGGCATGTTGTGGCTTGAAGATGTAATTGACATGATCGAAGCTTCGGGCTCAGCTCAACTATATCCGGTGTTGAAGCGACCTGACGAGAAGTTTGTAACCGAGCAGGCTTATCAAAATCCTCGATTTGTAGAGGATATGGTTCGGGAAGTTGCGATGGCGTTCGATGCAAATGATCGGATTTTGGCGTACGAAATCGAAGTTGAGAATCATGAGTCAATCCATGACCACAATGCGTACGCGTTTTTGGCAAGAACGAAAGCTAGTAAAGGCTAAGAATTCAGCCTTTGCTCCACTGAGTTTGGAGTTGATTGTCGGTCGTTGTTGATGATGTGGTCTTGCATCATTGAACGCATATCCGAAATTTGGGACTGCATGCTTGCCAGTTGCTGTTGAATCATTGGGTCAACTTGTTGAGGCTGATTGCGGTGGATCAGTTCCGCCATTTTGCGTTGGTGGGTGGTTAAGATTGCAATAATCGGTATGCCGAAAATCAACCCAACGGCTAAAAGCGGGAGTGTCACTTCTGGGATGTCTGCCATTGGCATTCCCCACCTAAATCCTTCAAGCAAGTCAAACATATTTATATACTATCGGTTTCAAGGACCGATTGGTTTCAAGCAAACGAAGAGAAACCTCCGATCCATCTGAAGTCGGAGGGTCTATCACGTCATGTTTTCGCGAACTATTGCTTTTCGAAAGTCAGAGTCACGATCATTTTGCTAAGAATTTCATCCATTTGATCGTTGTGATCGGTATTACCTTGCATTCGCTTTTTGACATCTTTCGATATGTCTCGACTCATAGTTTTACCTTTTTCATTAAGTGTGAATTTCCTTGGGGTTCCGATTTCCTTCGTTACCGATTTCCCGTCTTGCTTGACTGCAGTAAGAAACACGGTATTGTTTTCTTGCTTCCAAGTCCCTTCGGTTCGTTTCGTTGTTCCATCGGGATTCGACGAGTTCTGAATGTAGGTTCCGTCAGCTTTGATGACAAGATCAAGCTTTGGCGTTTGGGTTTGAATTCCTCCTAGCTCGACTCCTGGGGTCTCAGTTTTTACGGTGCGCTTCCACTTACCGACTAAATCGGCTTGAGTAACAGTTGCGAGAAGAATCAGGACTGGGATGGTTATTAATTTCACAATGATACAGAGGATTTCGGTAGTCAAAAGGTTGAGCAAATTTCTGCTTCCTTTGCTAGTTGATATACAATCGTAAGTTCCTGGATTTAGCGTTCCAAGCAAGCAGAAACGATACGGGAGCGGGCTGCGGGGAGGGCTTTGGCAACATCCGAAGCTCTATAGCCGACTTGACCAATTTCTTCGGCGCAGATATCGGCGGCGGCTCCATGCCAAAACATTCCGCACCCTGCGGCATAGTAGCCAGGCAAATCTTGTCCGATTAGAGTTGCGATCATTCCGCCAAGGACATCACCCATGCCAGCGCTGGCTTGCCCAGGATTGCCGGTGCAATTGACCAGCAAGGGTTGTCCCGGTTCCCCGACAATGCTGTACGGACCCTTAAGGAGGATGCAATGCTTGATGTCTTCAACCGCACTTCGCACGGTTCTGAATCGGTCACTTTGAATTTCGGCGATGCTTGAGTGGAGGAGACGGCTCATTTCCCCTGGATGAGGGGTGAGCACACAGTCGGTTAACGGAAGGGGAACGCCGGCGGCAACAAGATTGATCGCATCGGCATCGATAACACATGGGGTTGACCAGTGGCGAAATAGCTCGCTTAAAAATTCCTTAACGGGCGGCTCAGTACTCAGCCCGGGACCAACCAAAGTCGAGACGAATTTGTGTTCCAGATCGAGAATAATCTTTGCCGCGGCGGGACTAATCACCCCGTCAATTTCGGGCAAAGGCAACAGCAAGGCCTCCGGGACATGCGCGGCAACCGCGTCGCACACGCTTGGCACAGATGCAACGGTGACAAGACCGGCTCCGGCCGAAAGGGCAGACATTGCTGCTAGTGAAGCTGCACCACGCATCCACTTGCTCCCGGCGATGATTAAGACATGACCGTTGTCACCCTTATGACTTGACTTGAGCCGCTCGGGCAGGAGACTGGCGACCCATTCACCATCAAGGACTCGAGCTTCGGAAGGCTCGGTGAGGAGAACTTGCGGAAATCCGATTTCGGAAACGGACCAAAAGCCGGCATGTTCGAGACCAATGCCTTGGAACAAGTAGGGTTTTGCCATACCAAATGTAATTGTCCTTAGAGCCCAAATACTTTCACCAAGCTCTTCGCCGGTGTCACAACATATACCACTCGGGACATCGATCGAGATTACGGGGACTCCGCTTCGGTTGATTGCCTGAATACATTCACGAACGCATCCATGAACTTCTTTTTTTGCACCGATGCCAAGAATGGCGTCAATAATAACGTCCTTCGCCCCAATTTGATCAATTTTCCGACTCCAACACGGAGTGTTCGGAAACACTGGTTCAATACCCGCCGTGATTGCGGCGGCAAGTTGATGCCTACATAATGCCGTCATATCAGGCTCGAGGCAAGTGATGAGAACCTCAACTCGATATCCATGCTGAAGGGCTATTCGAGCGACAACGAGACCATCGCCCCCGTTGTTGCCTTTCCCGGCAACGACGAGTACTCTTCCACCCGCAGGGACAAGCTCTCTAAGGGCATCAAAGACCGCCAACCCTGCTCTCTCCATGAGAACAGACGAGCATATTCCGAACTCACACTCTGACTTTTGCTCGAGAGTTCGAGTTCTTTCTACATTGGCAATCCACATTGATGTACCTGAATCTACGTCTTGTCACTTTCTATTGTCGCTCGTTGAACCTCTACGAACGCTATTTGTCCACCACATTGTCGATGAAAATAGCGTTTTGACCGGGTCATTTGGCGTTTTCTTGAAAACTTTTCCCCGCATTTCTTGCATCGATATACAACGACTTGGCGGGACTGATTGCGGACAACTTCGTAATGATGGTGGACCTTTGGCTCCAGACCCAAGTCCATCATAGCTTGTTTCCAATGCTTTCCATGACCTGCGCCTTTTCTTCCGTGTCGATCGAAGGCAAGAAGATGGGCATATTCATGCAGTAGAGTTTCGCGAATATGCCCTGGATCTTTGAGCACAACTGCGGACAACGAAATCATTCCATGTTGATAGTGTGCCATTCCTGCGGTGACGCTATATCGCCGCCATTCAAGGATTGGAATGTACGACATTGGATGCTTTTCCAACGCTTCATTGAGGGCCAATTCTGCGGCGACTATATGATCCTCTCCGACTTGAGGTTGAGAAACCTTTCGAATGGGTTTTGATGGCTTCTTTCGCCGCAGAATCGAAATCATCGCTTTACGAAAAAACTTTACTTTATTCCGAGGGAGCCAAAGATACTACTGTTGCCAAAGTCACTGTTCACACTGAACCATTTGCGTTTGTTGTACTTGCTGCAGAGTGCTTGAACTCGTTCATCGGCTAAGTTGCCAAACTCGTCGATGCTCTTTGACTTGTTCTGCATTCCATAAAGGCTTGTTAATGCCTTTTGCGGGTCCTCTTTTGAAACAGTAATCGCATCCATGACATCCGTCATCATGGCACTTGTTTCGTCCATGGCATGACCGTATGGTTCGGCAATAGTTTTGCAATCGGGTGGAGGAGGGAAGCTATCGAAGTCGGCTCTCAATTGAGCCCATTCCTTCTTTGAAGCAGCACTTTCGGCGGATATCATGTCGGGAGCGGTATCCGGCATATTTGCTTCTGGATCACCGGTAGTGAGTTGGTTAAGACCATTCATATCGGTACCAAACTGCCCGGGTTGCGCCATAACCATAAACTTTGCAAGACCTTTTTTGGCGAGTTCACCTCGTCTCTTCTCGATCTTTTCGAGGTGGTATAGCCATCGTAAATCAGGCTCTGGTGTTGGAGGGGGATTTTCTCCCGTCTTCCCTAAGAATGGCTTCTGCTCGCCAGTTTTGGTTAGCATTGGCCCAGGGAGGCTCCCGTTCCTTTGCAGTATGCTGGAAGGACCTTGACCGGTCTTGCTGAGCATTTTGAATGCGACAAGACCTGAGGCGATCAATAAAAGTAATGCAGCTGAAGCAAGAATCCAGGGAAGTTTAGACTTCTTGTTTGGTAAAGGTATTGCGGTTGCGCCGCCACCTTGAGGCTGGAAATAGCCAGATGGACCAGCGGATGCTTTTTTGAGCTGCTCTTTTATTGGCACTTGAGCTGCCTGCGTTGGAGCCTGTTGAAACAGACGAAGATCATTCCCGCAATGCGGGCAAAAGGAAACTCCGGCAGGAGCCACTCCGCGACAACGTGGGCAATTCATAGCTTCTCTTAGTACATATTACGCGAAATCATTTGTTTTGAATTCACGCACCATTATTTCTATCGGCAAATTTACGCCGTCCTTTAAAGAACTTTGCCAATTCCTTTTGACTCTGGATGTCCGAGACGAATTCCCAACTCTTGAGTCGTTAAAGAGTTAGCGAGGGCAGAACCTTGTCCAAGGTCACAATTAAGCTCCTTGAGCACGCGACTTTGTTCTGACGTTTCAACACCGTCGGCAACCACGCTGAGCTTGAGTCGGTGGGCAGCGTCAATGATTGATTTGAGAATTCGATCAGCACTTTCGTCTTCGCCTATTTGGTCAATAATATTTCGGTCAATTTTCAGAGCATCAAGGGGAAGATCGTTCAAATAATCCATTGAACTTTGCCCGGTTCCAAAGTTATCGATGGCAATTCGGAAACCCTGACTTTTAATTGTTCGAAACACGCTTCTCATACGGTCCAAATCTGCTAACACTTCGGATTCTGAGACTTCAATCGTGATTTGGCGAGGCTGAATTCCTAATTCGGTCACGGTATCTAAGATATTGGTGCAAAGGTCTGGATCGATCATTTGATGACGAGAAATGTTCACGCTCATCTTAACTTCGTCGGGTCCAATGTAGGACTTTGACCAATCGCTCAGATGTCGACAGCTTTCGGAAAAGTTCCATTCTCGGACTGAGTCGAGAAGGCCTTGTTCTCTTAGCAAAATCTCAAGCTTTTGGGGAGATATTCTTCCCAAAGTGGGATGTTGCCATCGAACTTGGACTTCAAATTCCTTGATTTCGAGTCCATCGATCGTAACGATTGGCTGGAAGAAAATCTCGAAGCTCTTTTCTTGAACGGCAGACTGCACTTCACTGCCAATATCCTGAACCCTTTCGGGTTGCATCTTCATCGAAGGGTCGAAAATTACGTATCCCGATTTACCATGCTTTTTAGCTTCATACATTGCGGTATCGGCGCGACGAAGAAGATCATTTGGTTCCAGATCCGAGTCTTGGCTTACGGCGACACCGATACTTGCCGAAGCAAAGATGTCTTGATTACCCAAGTGGAAGGACCTTGCGAAC
>JBAXBU010000047.1:0-25077 GCA_037141835.1 Armatimonadota bacterium
CCAACGGCATCGTATTCGTAGTGAACAATTGACCATGAAGGGAAAGTTTCTTTGTTATGTCCGCTAGTCTCCGCTTGAACCGCAATCGGTGAACTGAGGTCAAGGGCCATATGAGGCATGTTAAAGATATGGCAACCCATATCGCCTAAAGAGCCCGTACCAAAATCCCAATATCCTCGCCAGGAAAACGGATGGTAGCCTTTACCGTACGGTCGCTCTGGACGTGGCCCGAGCCAAAGATCCCAATCGAGTTCACGAGGTATTTCGGCGACGGCCGGACGAGGGGTTCCTTGATCCCACCAACCCTTCGCTCGGTCAGTCCAAAGGTGAATTTCCTTGACCGCCCCGTAATGACCTGACTTAATCAAAGCCGCAATTTTGCGCATTGGTGTGTGAGCAGTGCTTTGGTTGCCCATCTGAGTCGCGACCTTTTTGTCTCTAGCGATTTTGGCTATCTGTCTTGCTTCCCAAATCGTTCGGCACAATGGCTTTTCGCAGTAAGTATGGAGTCCTTGTCGCATTGCCAAAGCAGAAGCAATGGCATGATGATGGTCAGGAGTGCTGATTACAACGGCGTCAAGCTTGCCTTTCATCGCCTCCAGCATGAACCGGTAGTCATCGAAACTGGAAGACTTAGGATGGAGCTTTAGTGCATTCGCTCGTGCAGTAACGTCGACATCACAAACTGCAACGATGTCTCCGTGTTCGGCGGCTTGCGCCATCCCACTTTCGCCTTTGCCACCGCATCCAATGATTCCAAATCGGAGCCGGTCACTCTTTGTCTTTTGTGGTTGTGATTCTGCAAATGCAGAACTCACTGCAATTCCGGCGACTGCAACCGCTGATCCCCGTAAAATATCCCTTCGTGAAAGATTTTCTGCCATGTTTTCCCGTGCCGAATTTTACCGTTCGAAAACGGAGATTGCAGTCAGCCGTTTGCAGTTTGCAAAAAGAAGTTTGTAGTTTGACGATGACACGATCAGCGGTGGACACGAACAATGAAAAAGGAGCCGAGAGAAACAGACTCCCGACTCCAAACTTATCAACTCCTTGTTATTTAACCGGCCACTTGGCGATCTTTACCGTCATTTCGATTCGCTCATTGGGCAAATCACTTGGATTTCTTGGTTGAGATGCAATTTTCTCGGCAACGTCAATTCCCGATACAACTTCACCAAATGCGGTGTACTGGTTGTTGAGGAACGCTGAGTCTACGACCACAACAAAAAATTGCGAACCAGCTGAATCAGGATCCTGCGAGCGGGCCATTGAGATAACGCCCCTCTTATGATCAAGGTTGTTAAACTCAGCCTTTACCATCGTGCCAGGTCCGCCTTGCCCGTAGCTCGCCGTGTTCTTGAGATCTTTGGTATTGGGGTCTCCACCTTGAATCATGAATGTTGGAATGATTCGGTGAAAAATGGTCTTGTCATAAAAGCCCTTGTTGGCGAGAGCCTTAAAGTTCTCTACATGTTTAGGGGCTTTATCTTCTCGGAACTTAAAGATGATTTTTCCAAACTTAGTGGTGATGACGGCAACGTCTTCTCCATCTTTTGGTTTTTCAAACTTCGGCTCTTCAAGAGCAGGAGGAGCAGGCGTATTGTAACTTGACTGAAGCTCGTTTTGGCTGATCAGGTTGTTTGCTGCATCATTTGACGAACTGCCCGGGTTGCAACCAACCGCGAAGGCTAAAAGAGGGATTGCCGCTAGATATTTCATGAGTTGTCTTCCAATGGCCAAGTTTGGACCGAAACATTTTCCATTACGCAAGGTTCGATCGGAACGTCACCTGGTCCTCTTAATGCAACAATACTATCTGCTACATCCATTCCCTCGATTACATATCCGAACGCTGAATATTGTCCATCAAGGTGTGGTGATTTTGCAACCATCAAGAAAAACTGTGATCCAGCTGAATTGGGGCTTTGGCTTCGAGCCATGCTCAAAATTCCTCGATCGTGAGGAGTGTCGTTGAACTCTGCATCAATCTTATAGCCGGGATCGCCGGTTCCAGGGTGACCGAAAGCACCGTCTCGGGTGTTTGGGCATCCACCTTGAATCATGAAGCCAGGAATGACGCGGTGAAACTTAAGACCTGTATAGAAACCTTCAGTGGCAAGTTTCTTAAAGTTGGCAACGTGGTTCGGGGCTTTGTCAGGAAGGAAACCTACGACAATCTTTCCCTTGTTGGTTTGCATAACGACGACTTCTTCGCCGGCTGTTGGTGTTGGCATACACCCTAGTTTACTTCCTAAGCCAGGGGCAACGCTTCGCTTCATAGTTCAGGAGCGTTACAAGGAACCGACTCACTTCCAAACAAGTACTTGCAATTGATCGACCAAAGATAGAAATAGACACTGGCGACGCAAATTCCTAAAATAAAGGGCCAAGTTTTTCCGAGAACATAGAACATCTCGGAACAACCTAAAATACTGATCAAAGAAGAAAGACTAAGGAACAACAAAAGCCCCCGCCTTTCAGAACTACCTTTTTCACCGCATTGTTGAGTCCCAAACTTGAGTCCAATAACAGGAATAAGGAACATAGCGAGCGAGAATAATTTGGCATAGGCCCTTTCTAGTTGCTTTTCACCTAATTCGATCTGCTTCAAGTGATCATGACTGACAAACGTCTTGATCATGAAAGCAACAACTATTAGGTTCAAAAGCAAGACAAGAAGATGGCAGCCCTTCGACAAATTTCGAAGGGACTTATTGCGCCATGAGTGAACCAAATCAGGCTGTTTTTCCCAAAAGTAAGGCTGCCTATTCATGTTGGCCATTTCTGCTGACTGCAAACTACAAACGGATGCCTATTTAACTGGCCACTTCACAATCTTGACCGTCATTTCTGTTCGGTCATTTGGCAAATCGCTACCATTTCGAGGCTGATTAACGATCTTGTCCGCGAATTCCATTCCCGAAACAACTTCGCCAAACGCCGTGTACTGTTTGTTCAAGAAACTGGCGTCTGCGACGCAGATAAAGAATTGGGAACCTGCAGAATCTGGATCTTGGGATCTAGCCATCGAAAGAACCCCACGTTTGTGATTCAAGTTGTTGAACTCCGCCTTTACTTTTGTATCAGGTCCACCTCGACCATACATCGAAGTGTCACTGCCCTTGGTGTTTGGATCGCCACCCTGAATCATGAACTTTGGAATGACACGGTGAAAAATGGTCTTGTCGTAGAATCCCTTTTTGGCGAGAGTTTTAAAGTTTTCAACGTGATTTGGCGCTTTATCTGCGCGGAACTTAATAATGATGTTGCCAAATTTGGTCGAAACAACGGCTACTTCGTCGCCTTCTTTTGGCTTCGAAAATGTCGGTTCTTCGATATCACCTTGTCCAAATGCTGGAGCAGGCGAGGCCGGGAGAATGGTTGCGAGGGTCAACGAGAGAAGAGATACGAGTGCCATATAAGTTCCTATATTACAGCAAATGCTCCATTCCAACGACAAACCCAGATAATTGATTCACCTTTGAACAGCACAATTTGATGCCCATTTCAAAAGACGAACGATCCATCGAATCGTGTCGGATTGTCAGCAATTCTCCCACTCCCCCGAAATGAACTTCTTGGTGAGCAAGGAGTCCAGGAAGCCGAACGGAGTGGATTGTGACCCCTTCCACATTCGCCCCACGTGCCCCCTCAGACTTCAATTGTTGTTCCGGTAGTGGCGTTGTCGCCTTGGTTCGTGCTGCCGAAATCATTTCTGCCGTGCGCATGGCCGTGCCGCTTGGAGCATCTACCTTTTTCTCATGGTGAAGTTCGATGATCTCTGCGTCGGGAAGATATTTCGCCGCCATCTCAGAGAAGCTCATCATCAGAACCGCACCGATAGAAAAATTCGGAACCAGCAGGCATGGGGAAGTCGTAATCGCCCCTTTGATGGCGTCAATCTCCTCGGCAGGTACTCCGGTCGCGCCAATAACAGTTGGAACGCCGAGTTGAACCGCAGTCAGGGCATGCTTTCCTGCCGTCTTTCCGGTCGTAAACTCCAGCATCACGTCAGGCTTAGTTCTTGTTAAGCAGGCTGCCAAGTCAGTCTCGATTGGCAGGTTGAATTCAGATGATGGAGCTGCATCGCGATCAACCAACCCAACAACTTCGAAACTTGGATCGTTTGTAAAGCAGCGAGCGGCGGTCGCCCCCATCCTGCCTGCGGCACCGACAACAACGACTCGAATGGACATGACTAGAGATTACTTGAACCAAATTTGGGACAAGTCTGTAAAATAGCCCTAAGTATGGAATTGTTGCTTCAATACGAATACCAGTCGAGCCGAAACGGATCAAATCCTACATTGGGGATTATCCTTTTGGTGCTAATTGTTGTAAGTCTAATTTGGAAGCTCATGAAGTATTCAGATTTCAATGAGGCAAAACGACAATTCGAGTACAACCCAGCAAATCCCGAGAACAAACAGCGCTTACTTGAGACGGCAAAGGCGAATCGAAATTACGGAAGATCTGGACTTGATGCATTAACTCTAATCGAAGCCCAAAATGATCGGGAAAAGTTGGAGCAAGCTAAGACAAAAGATATTGTTGGTGAACTTAAATCCCTCTCCGAACTTCACGAAAAAGGCTCGTTAACCGACGAAGAATTTGAGAAAGCCAAGAAGAAATTACTGAGGAATTGATTTCCAAATTCGCGTCAAATAATTGTTAAGGCCCGAAGGGTCGCAAGGATGTCAGCCCAGCCCGGAGGGCTGGGAAGAATTGCCATTTCGTCAAGGTCTGTAGGACCGCCGTACCGAAATCAGTCAACGGGGCCGTTAATGAATCTTCGGGTCGGTGTCGTACCCATTCTTCGGTAGAAACCAAACCAACTACTCGGGTGAACAAGGCTAAAGAGTACTTGAACGGAAAGTGAGTGTTTCCGGTAATATCGGAAGGAAATTGGACCTCAATTCACAAAATGACCAACTGCAAAGGACTTCCAATCCAATAATTTCTTGGATTATTGGTCTTGTTATACTTTTCATACTTTGGACCATTTTTTGGCAACTGGTCGTAAGTCGGGAATTTTCTCAGGCAAAAGAAGAATTTCGAAAAGATCCATCCAATCCTAAAAACAGGGTGCGTTTGATCGAGGCGGCAAAGTTCAGGATTAGTAGAGCTAGGTCCGCTCTCGAAGTGATGGCCCTTCTTGACGGAGGTAGAAAGGTCGAAAAACCCGAGATCAATCTTGTTGCCGAACTCAAGTCTTTGGCGGACCTCCACGCCAGCGGTCACCTCACCGACGATGAATTCGAGCGAGCCAAGGCAAAACTCTTAAATTGAGGTTAGTTGAACCAAAAGTGCCCGAATCCCGTAAAATGGAATAGAAATTGGAATTCCTCGCACAAGTAGAAAGGGCTGGCCTCTCAAATGAAATGGCGGGGCTATTTATATTCCTTTTTGTGTCAGTTGCCGGCGCAATTGCGTGGTGGCAATTTAACCTCAAAATAGAATTTGACGAGGCGATGAAGGAATTTAAGCGAGATCCAACCAACCAAGTTGCCAGACAACGGCTAATCGATGCATCAAAATACCGCTCTGATGATGGAAAGTCGTCTCGGGAAGTGATTGCTCTACTTGAAGTACAATTGGATTGCGAGCAGCAAGTTCTGAATCAAAAAAGTGAGTTAGTGCAAGAGCTCAAGTCTCTCTCACATCTCCATGCTAACGGGGACTTAACCGATGCTGAATTTGAACAAGCCAAGGCAAAACTCCTAAAGTAAAGCTAATTCCAGCTAAATGATGCCAAATTAGGGACAAATGTCCACCCAAATTGGGTAAAAAGAGACATCCCCAATGAGTGAGCCTGACCCTAGTAGTATTGTCGTGACGTCGGACCTAGATTCCAGGGGACGGCTCGGCAGAACCACGCTCACAATCGAAAATGGAATCGCAACTCGAACCGAGTTAACCCCCCTCGGTGAAGAGACCATCGGTGAGTTCACCGTCACTGATCTCACCAATCCCCGCCTCGAAGATCTCGTCGATGCCACCGCCCTAATTGCCGACTTAAACGGTCATTCAGTCGAACTCATTCGATCAACGAATCGACAAAACCTTCCTCTTGCAAGCCTCGAAAAGCAGCTGAAGGCTCTAGTCGTCGGTAAACCAGCCCCTCCAGCTGAACTTGAAGCTCGAGTTTGTCCAAAGTGTGGTCGCCCTCTTCCCCAATACAACAACGTTTGCGAAGCCTGTGTTCACCGGGGCAAAACCTTACTACGGCTCTTCGGATACACCAAGGCTTATCGTGGAAGGCTCATTTGGGGCAGTTTTCTGAGTGTCGGTGGCATGGGACTCGAATTAGTGCCTCCTTTCTTGCAAATGTTGCTGATTGACAATGCCCTGCGAAACAAAGATGCAGCTCTGTTTGGCAAGTTAATCATCATTTATATTTTGGTAAGAATCCTGATCTTAGGAGTCCAAATTGCGAGGGGCAGAAACGTTGGCTACCTTGGTGCCAAGATTGCCGTTGAGATTCGCGATAGCCTTTTCCGAAAGCTTCAATCCTTATCGCTTAACTTTTACGATAAGCGAAATGTTGGCTCGTTAATGTCCCGAATGACCAATGATACTGGGGCGCTTTATGACGTCCTTGTTGACGGTATTCCGGTCCTCCTGAACCAAATGATCCTCATCATTGCGATTCCAATCACCATGATGTGCATCAATTGGAAGATTGGATTAATGGCGATCATTCCCCTGCCATTTGTCATGATTGCGGTCCACTTGTTCCGTAAAAAGATGAACCGAGTCTGGAGCCGTTTTTGGCATCAGTGGTCGCGAACAGGTGCGACCCTCAATGGCACCCTTCAGGGCACTCGTGTAGTTAAAGCGTTCTTCGGTGAAGATCGTGAAGTCAAGAAATTCAACAAGCGAATTACCGATCTAGCCGACAGTGGTTACGTCGCAGAATCCAGCTGGGCAACGTTCTTCCCGTTCGTTCTGTTCGCCATGTTCCTCGGCGTCATAACCGTTTGGACGGTTGGCGGAAACGCCGTACTTGCCGGAACCATGACCGTTGGGCAATTGGTTGCCTTTATCGCTTATGTTCAACGCTTAAACGATCCGTTGATGACTCTGCAACGAATCATCGATTGGTCCACTCGTGCTCTCACTGCTGCCGAACGTGTATTCGAAATTATGGATACACCCGACGATATCAAGGACAATGAGAATTCGGTTGCAATGCCGAATGTCAAAGGACATGTTGTACTCACCGACGTTCACTTTGGATACGACAAACTCCGAACGATCTTACATGGTGTTGACCTTGAGGTTAAGGCAGGAGAAATGATCGGAATAGTTGGTCACTCTGGTTCGGGCAAAACGACGCTGATCAACATGATCCTCCGGTTCTATGACCCAACTCAAGGTCATATCCAGCTAGACGGCGTCGACCTCCGAGACATCAAAATCGAAGACTTCCGGCGACAAGTTGGAGTCGTCTTACAAGAAAGCTATCTCTTTCCGGGCTCAATCATGCACAACATCGCATACGGTCGCCCAGATGCCTCGATGAAAGATGTCATGGAAGCTGCGAAAGCCGCCAACGCACACGACTTCATCTGCAAATTCCCAGATGGCTACGATACCTATTGTGGTGAAAGAGGACAAAGGCTAAGTGGTGGAGAGCGACAACGAATTTCAATTGCTCGGGCGATACTCCACAATCCGAAGGTTTTGATCCTTGATGAAGCAACTGCAAGCGTAGATACGGAAACCGAGCGACTCATTCAAGAAGCGATCGAAAACCTTGTAGACGGAAGAACCGTTTTCGCTATCGCCCACCGACTCTCAACCCTTCGAAATGCCGATCGCCTCATTGTCATGGAAGAAGGTAGGGTCGCCGAAATGGGAACTCATGAGGAACTTCTGGCAATGCCAGATGGTATTTATACGAAGCTCGTGAAGATGCAAAGTGAAATTAGCAAAATGCGTCAAAATATGATGGGCGTCGAAGAGCTTGAAGAAGAAAAGGTCGAAGCCTAGGCTCCTTATGAAAATCCTTACATCGTTTTTAGTCCTATTGTCGTGCCTGGCTCAAGCTCAAACTGTATGTATCGATGCTGGTCATCCGAGTGAAGTAGGAAAAGGAACGAAAGGAAAGAAAATCACCGAAATCCAAGCGGCCTGGAAGGTCGCAGGACTTTTGAAAAAGGAACTCGAAGCCGCCGGAATCAAGGTCGTCATGACGAAGTCCAAAGAAATGGAATTCGTCAAGAATCGCGACCGATCAGCAATTGCAAACAAGGCTAAATCTGACTTAATGGTCCGCCTGCATTGCGATTCGGTATCCGGTTCAGGTTTTGCCGTCTATATCCCTAAAAAGAAAGGCACGGCTCAGGGTAAAACTGGACCCGTTGACAGCGTTCTCAAATCATGCGCTAAAGTAGGTCCAATTTTTCACACAGAATTAGCAAACGGACTAAAAGGAAAATTGAAAGACAACGGGTTGCTCCCCGACACGGCTACCGCAGTGGGCGGAAAATACGGAGCCTTGATAGGTTCAATTTTCTCAGAGGTTCCGGTTGTGCTCATCGAAATGTGTCGCCTCTCAAACAAGAAGGATGAAGCCTTCATTGCTAGCGATTCAGGACAACTCGCAATGGCAAAAGCGCTGGCGAACGCGACCATAAAAGTGGTTAAGCCGAACAAGTAAGTACAATTGGATACCATTTATGCAAACCGTTGACCTTGAAGTGGTCATTCCCGCCTATAACGAGCAAGACCGAATCGGTCGGACGCTTAGCCGTATCAAGGAATATTACGATGGTCAATCCTACTCCTGGCGTTGCACGATTGTCAGTGATGGTTCAAAAGACAAGACGAACGAAATCGTTGCCGCTTTTTGCGATCAAAATCCAGATTTTCATCTTAACGCCTACGTCAAAAACCGCGGAAAAGGTTACGCCGTTCGGCTAGGGATGCTTAATGCCAATGCAAACCGAATCTTATTCTGCGATGCCGATCTGGCAACGCCTCAAGAAGAAACGGAAAAGCTATGGCGAGCCATGGACGAGGGTTATGAGGTGGCTATCGGCAGTCGTCCGCTCAAAGAATCGAACCTTGAAGTCCACCAGCCAAAGATCCGAGAGTTTCTTGGAAGGCTATTCAACAAAGCCGTGCAAACGCTCGCAACAAAAGGCATCGACGACACCCAATGCGGATTCAAAATGTTCACTCAAAAGTCAGCTCAGGAAGTCTTTAGACGCTGCGCATTAGATGGCTTTAGCTTCGATTTTGAAGCCCTGATGATTGCCCGAGACTTAGACTACAAAATTGCCGAGGTCCCAATCCGTTGGAGTCACCAAGAAGGATCTAAGGTTTCGATATTGCGCGACGGACCAAGAATGCTCCGAGATCTTGTAAAACTCAGGATTGCCGGTAAAAAAGTAAGAATGCGAATCAAAGAAGAAGAATCAGACCCAACCAATGAACAATAGGGTTCACGACTCGTGTTAACATGAGAATATGGGCGCATCCGTTTTTTTAGCCACTTTAATGCTGTTAGGTCAGGCTACGTCTGGCGGTACCCCTGTCGATCAATCAATCCAGCTCTCGGATGATCTTAAACAGACCATGACTCTGTTTGACACTCTGAAGAGTTCAGTCAAGAGTGAGAAAGAAGCTCAACAATTAGTTGTTCAACTCAATGAAAAGCTACAGCTAATTGCCCAGTCCGCAACCAAGTATCAAGCTCAAGCAAAGACGGAAGAAGCCAGAGTGAAACTTGCAATCGTTCGATTTGAAGCTTTGGCAAGCGGCGGAATCCAATCGGCAGCGCAGACGGAAACGCTCGCCACTGAAATTGCCACTAAGTATCGCGAATCCTCTGCCATATGTCCTGCAATCGAAAGGCTCGACTTCGTGAAGTACCTCGGACTCGAAAAGTACACCGCATTTGAAGCCATCCTTAAGCAAAGTAAAAATTCAGAAGTTGTCGCATCGACCCTGCTCGCGAATTACTTTTCGCAAGCAATGAGCGATACTGCCGACGTCAATAAGTTTCGAGAACTCTCGCAAACTTATCCCAAAACAAAGGCAGGACAACGAGCCTCTCGAATCTTTGATTTTCGAACGAAACTGAGCTTAAGTACGCCAATGCCTGAACTTGAGCTCGAGCTTCTATCGGGCTACAAACTTCAGGTTGGCTCGCTCAAAGGGAGAGTCGTCGTCATTGATTTTTGGGGCATGTGGCAATCTGCCTGCGTTGCTGAGATGCCCGAAATTCGAAACTACGTTGCCAAATATCCAACCAAAATAGCCTGGATCGGCGTGAATACCGACACCTGTACGAAAGCGTATTTAACTCAAAAGCTAAAAGACTTTGGGGCAAATTGGCAAAACGTCTATGCTGGTTCCCCGACCGGTCAAGTTCCAATGGACCTCGGCATCATCGCCTATCCATCAAAGATCATCATTGATTCATTCGGAATAGTCCGATACGTTCCGTCAATTAGAGATTGGCGTTCCGTTCTCGATGAAGCACTCAGCAAAGCTTAGGTTTTCGAGAACGATACACTCCATTTAACGGATGAACCGGATAGCGGCATAGTCAAGGTGAGAATCTGACCTACTTGATTCATCTCGATTCCTTTCGTATCGACTTTCGATACCGAGTAGCCCTTTGGCACAAAAATGGTTAACTTCCATCGCTGTCCAGGACCAACCTTGTAGGTTCCAGATAGAGTCTCATTCTCCCACTTAACCTCTTCTAACTCGAAGGCACCTTGGCTGATATGCCGTTCAGTCCCAAGTACTTGTGGTCGATCCAAAATTGGACGAAGACTCACCACTTGGCAATGACCCTCAGTAAGAGCGTCAAAATTAACATTCGTATTGACAACTCCCAAATACTTCTGATTCCAAAAGTCAAAGGCGTGATACTTGCCCCGCACTACTCCCATCTGCGCCAATGGCACGCTCTTCGCTGGCAATGCTTTCCACGCATGGTGAGAAACCACGGTCCAACTTTCGCCAAATTTCCGGTTGTGCAAGGTGAAAAACTCTGGATCAGGAGCTTCCTGCGCGACATTAACTGGCTTAGAAAATACCGTAGGCGAAACCCGGCGCATGATATTGATATGCTCCGGAGTATAGGCCTCAGGCTTGTCACTAATCATTAGATGTCCTCCTGCAAGCGAAGTCATGCTAGCCCATGAACGAGCCAACTCAGACTCAAGACGCAAGCACATATAATCTGGATCATTGCGCCAAACAATGTTATTGAGATGATGAAACTGAGCAATGTATTTGGCAGAGCGGCGCATTGAAGCAAAGTCCGGTCCAACATCTTCACCAATTCTTGCCCCACTAGGAATTCCCGCAAGCTCGGGCATCGCCCCCCAGCAAGCTAAAACATAAGAGCCGCCAACCTGCTTCTTGGCCCCGGCAACAACTGCCCGAAATGCCTCTTCCATACTTTGTTCATTGAACTTCCAATAGAATGGATTCATTCGGTAATTGTCATAAAGGACGTGCCGCAAGGTATCGATCTTAAAGTAATTCCAGCCTTGCTTCTTAAGCACGCGGAAAGTCTCGAAGTAGGCCTCATCTGCGCCGGGACGCAACCCGTTAACCGCATAGTTCACCCAAGGACCTCGATAAGGCTTACCTTCCGCATCGGTCACATAGTCTTTTGAATTGCCTAAGCCGAGCGGTGTATATAGCCCAACCCAAATGCCTGGAGTAATTCCCTTCGACTTGATATAAGTTGCCAACGATTCAAGTCCAGATGGAAACTTGTCGTTAGGTTTGGTCCAATATTCAGAATAATGCTCGCCCGATTTCAATTGGAGGGCACCCGATTGAGGAGTCCGCTGAAAGCCATCATCCATTTGGACAATGTTGTAACCGTACGGCAGAAGGTTCTTCGCAATAAAATCGCTCGCCGACTTCATATCGCCTTCAGAAATATCTTGGTAGTATGCCGCCCATGAGCACCAACCAACTACCGGAGGTTGCCAAACCGGACGCCCAGAATCCCACAGGAAATAACCAAGGTGATTTTGGACGTAATCCGTTTTCGCAACGATGGCGGATTTTGACGATGCCTCTAAAACGAAGAAATTTCCGTCTCGCTTGATCGATCCATCAATGGTGACAAGGCAATCAGCATCCCGAAAGTAAACGGAATTTGCAACTAAGTCGGTGACATCACCAAAGGTGCTACCAATAACGGATTGGCGAGTGGTGTTCGTCAAAATCGCGTCAGGCGTATATGGAATTCTTAACCGGAATTTTCGGAGATCACCAGCGAATCTAAATTCCCGAGTAAATGCCTTTCTTCCAGCAGGGACAAATTCTGAAGTCTTTGGTCCATGTGGATAACCAAGTACCACCGATGTTCCACCGACCGTCGTATCAACTTCCTTTGGAGGCTGTTTTGATCCTCGAACAAATAAGGTGACGCCATCTGATAAGGAAACCGAAATATCCGTTGCAGTTTGCATACCTGACGATATTAGAACACTAGCCAGCAATCCAGAGACCATTAAATGGAATTCTACACGGCATTTCATCCGCCCTTAAGGCGTTCTTCGTCTTTCCAGGAAACAAATAATGAACCCTTTTTGACCGAAAAGCTGCATGAATCGGTAGTTCTTCAGGATTATCAGGAGTTTTGGTGTGCGATTACCTGTGGCTTTTGGGGCGAGATCGTGACGAATACTACGTTCCAATTCCAGGAGCAAAGGTTTAACGTACGATCGAATAAGCGGCCCGAGGGCTGGCTTGGCGACAAAATATACGAGAAATGCCGGGGTTTGTCGCAACTGTCAACCAGGTAAGACAGCTTTTTAAGTCACTTTAAGGGAATAATTCATACAATAGGTGAGTATCGATCCATCCCAAGGCAATTACCGAAGCTCTCGGCATCGCTATAAGTCAGCGTTTTCCGAGAACTTCAACGTGCTAGGCCTCGCCGGTTTGGCAGCCGCTTCACTAGCCCTACTAAACCCATTGCCACTCATTGTTGGAATTGCTGCGGAAGCAGTTTATATGCTTTTTGTCCCGGATTCGAAATGGTATGAAGTTCGACTAAAGGCAAAGTTCGATGCCGAAGTACAAGCCAGATTGGACAAACTTCGGGACCAAGTCTTCCCCCAAATCCATAGTTCAGTTAAGGAACAGTTTGCCAGGCTGCAGTCCGCCAGAGATCAAATCGGCCAGCAATCGAGATCCGAAGAGACTTGGTTTCGCGAGGCCCTTCGAAAACTCGATTTCTTAATGGAAAAATACCTTCAGTTCGCATTGAAGGAATCCCAATTCATCAAATACCTCAATAGCCTTATTGATGAAGCCTACGATAACCTCAACCAAGAAGAACGTCGAACCCTTGACAGCCTTGTCAATCGAGCGTCTTCGAAAATCAAACCACCTCGAAACTCCGACATAGTCGTGCCGTCCCAAGGGCCACCTCCTTCTGAGGAATGGAATAATACGATTGCCGAAGTCTTGTTTAGCCAATATGGGCGTGAAATTGATGATTTAAGGTCGCGGTCAGACGGCGAGCAAGTCTTCGCGACGAAGTCCATTCTCGACAAGCGAGTCGAAATCTTGACGAAACGTCAGGAGTTTGTGGAGCGAATCGTTCAAATTCTTAATAACCTTCGGCATCAAATGCAGTTGATGACCGATACATTCGGTCTCATTAACGACGAAATTCGAGCCAGATCGCCAGAGCAAGTTCTTGCGGATATAGACGAGGTCGTAACGACCACGAACTCTTTGACCGAGGCGCTTGAGGCGGTAACTCCGTTTGAGCAACTTGTCTCTACTCCAACGTACAAAGAATAAATCATGAGTATCAAAAGTGTTTTAAGACGAGCAACTGAATTGTTTGTTGAAATGCCCGAAGAGCAGCCCGATTATTCGGCTTTTAAGGCATCCATGAATACACCTGGGTCCGCAAACCCAAAGCCAGCCACTCCACAATCTTCGACCCCAACTCCGGTTCATACCCAGACGATGTCGGTCAAGCAAATTGTCGAGAACACTGCCGGTCCAAACCTGGATGAAATATCGCTAACCGAAGAGCAGGCGAAAGAAGGACTTGCCCCTGGTGGTATCCCTAACTTTGAAAAAGTCTATTCCAATGCCAGCCTTCCGAAGGCCGCCTTTGGTGCCGAACAAGCGTTAGAAGTCATCGTGTCTCTTCCTCCCGAACTTCCACTGGCTGTCAAGCGAGCAACAGTTCAAGCCACTTTAGCCGCAATGGGTAAGGCAATGGGAGTCGACACTGATTCTGTCATCGCCGACGCCTCTCGCAAGATGGCTGCTCTTGGGGCCTTCGAAGATTCTCTCAACCTTCAAAGCAAGCGATACATTGAAAGTAAGGCGTCCGAAATTCAGACTCTAGAAGCAAAAATTGCCGAGCTGAAAGCCAAGATTGATGAGTCTACAAAATCTTTGCAAACCGCATTAGCCCTGTGTGCAACCGAGAACGAGAAACTGGACGATGTCTTAGAGTTCTTTACTCTCGACATCGGTGCTAGCAAAAATGCTCCGCAGTAGCGCTACAATTAACCTCTCCTCTTAGGAGAGGAAGCTTAGTGGCAGGGTGAGGTAGAAAATTGACTCCTCGTTCTGCTCTTGCACTCGATTACGGACGCCATTCCATGCGTACATCCGGCTGCTTCTCTTCATTCGCCTGCCCGTCTGTTAGCTCAACCTCAACAAACCCTTCGCGAGTATAGAATCTACGGGCACCTTGGTTGACTTGAAAAGTCCAAAGTTGAAGACCAGTCGGGGACTTCTCCTTTGCGAAGTTCAGGAGTTGAACCCCAATTCCATTTCCCGTATGTCCGCGACGACAATAAAGCTGATCGAGACAACCCTCGTGAACATCGACCCAACCGACGATTTCGCCATTTTTGGTATAGACGTAGGAAGATCCTCGCTTGATCAAGCGATTGGTAATGTACCACTCAATGCTGCCAACGTCATGAATTGAAAGCACCGAGTCTTGCCGAATATCGTAATAGAATTCGGCAATAAACGGAGCATCGTCATCGGTGGCGAGCCGTATCATTCAATCAATCTTATCCGACTGATCCTTCTAAACTCACACCCAGAAGCTTCTGAGCCTCAACCGCAAATTCCATCGGCAACTCACGGAAGACGTCCTTACAGAAGCCGCTGACGATCATATTCACGGCATCCTCAGTCGGAATTCCCCGTTGGTTACAGTACAAAATCTGGTCTTCACCGATCTTCGACGTGGAAGCTTCGTGCTCTACCGTTGCCGTCGGATTCTTGACTTCGATATACGGGAAGGTATGCGCTCCGCACCGGTCGCCCATAAGCATGGAGTCGCATTGCGAGTAGTTTCGGGCGCCGTCAGCACCAGCATTAATCTTAACAAGACCCCGATATGTATTCTGACCGTTGCCCGCCGAGATGCCTTTAGCGACGATGGTCGACTTGGTTCGCTTGCCAATGTGGATCATCTTCGTTCCCGTATCGGCCTGTTGCTTTCCAGCCGTCAAAGCCACACTATAGAACTCGCCAATTGAGTCGTCGCCCTTAAGGATGACGCTAGGATACTTCCAAGTAATCGCTGAACCAGTTTCAACCTGGGTCCACGTAATCTTCGAGGCTTTACCGTTGCAAATTCCTCGTTTGGTGACGAAGTTGAAGATTCCTCCAACGCCAGTCTTCGGGTCGCCGGGATACCAGTTCTGAACCGTGCTGTACTTAATCGTCGCATTATCACCGTTGGCAACCAGTTCAACTACCGCTGCGTGAAGCTGATTCTCATCACGCATTGGAGCCGTGCAACCTTCGAGGTAGGAAACAAATCCACCTTCTTCACAGATGATCAAAGTTCGTTCAAACTGACCGGTGTTCTCTGCGTTAATCCTAAAATATGTCGAAAGCTCCATTGGGCATCGCGTGCCCTTTGGAATGTAAACAAACGAACCGTCCGAGAAGACGGCGGAGTTCAATGTCGCATAGTAGTTGTCGCTGTAAGGAACAACCGAACCGAGGTGCTTTTGCACTAGTTCAGGATGCTCGTGAACAGCTTCACTAATCGACGAGAAAATGATTCCTAGTTCGCCAAGCTTTTTCTTAAAGGTAGTGACAACTGAAACGGAGTCAAAGACCGCATCAACCGCAATCTTGCCTTCGAGTTCTTCGAAGGTAGCTTTTCGGGCATCAGCCGCACTAGCCGCCGCGCCTTTTACATTCAAAAGAACCTTCTGCTCTTCTACCGGAATTCCTAACTTTTGGAAGGTCTTGAGGATCTCCGGATCAGCGTCTTCGAGCGAATCTAAGACAGGCTTTTTCTTAGGTGACGAGTAATATGAAATGGCTTGGAGGTCGACTGGTTTGTAGTCAACGTTTGGCCAAGTTGGCTCCTTCATCGTGAGGAAGTGCTTGTATGCCTTCAGCCGCCAATCCAGCAGCCACTGTGGCTCGTTCTTCTTGGCACTGATGCGTCGAACGGTATCTTCGTTCAGACCGGGTTCAATGGTTTCTGACTCAATATCGGTTTCCCAGCCGTGTTCGTAATCGCGATTGGCAAATTGCTCAAGCAGAGCAGTGGATTCATCCAGCACTTTTTCAGACATATTTCACTCTGCGTTCGTCCTCCTGGCAGCACCAGCTACACGTCCGCACATTGTATTACTACGAATGAAAGTATACATTAATGTCAAGATTCAATGAATGATGGAGAAAGTTCTCGCTTTAGTGTCCAGCCGAGTCGTCAAGATTGCTTTCTAGTTTCTTGCCACCATAAGTTTGATGGCCAAAGTGACCGAAATCCAATCCTTCTTCCCGAGTCATTCGTTCCATTAGCAAAGCAACGGCACCTCGAGGAGCAATCTTTTCTCGAACTACTGCATCAACCGTTTCAAAAACGGGGAGTTGGATTCCCTCCTGCCGCGCAACATGCATCACCGCTTCGGCGGTATTGATCCCTTCAGCGACCTGACCAATTTCCTTAAGCGCCTCAAGGACATGCTGCCCAGAGCCTATCGCAAATCCGAGCCGATAGTTTCGCGAAAGCTTCGAACTAGCGGTCGCAAAAAGATCACCGACCCCGGCAATCCCGATAAAGGTTTCCAGTCTGCCGCCGTGCGCCAAACCATAGGTAATCATTTCTTTGAGCCCGCGTGCAAGTAAAGCACCCTTCGTGTTGTCACCGAAACCGAGTCCATCCGACAAACCGCCGGCAATTGCCAACACGTTCTTGAGGGCACCCGCAAGCTCAACTCCGACAACATCATCGCTAGCATAAACTCGAAAAGCCGGACAACGCAAATTGCCAATAATCCGGTCAGCAATAGCCGGGTCTTTACTCGCGGCAACCGCGGCGGTTGGAATGGCTTGCGCGATTTCTATCGCTAAATTCGGACCACTAATCACCCCAACTTTGGAGTTCGGGAAACACTCTTCTGCGATGACGGTAACAACCTTTCCGGTTGCTGTTTCAAGCCCTTTTGTCGCCATTACAAGAATAGGAGTTTCACCGCGTAGTTCAGCAAATACGCTTCGAATGGCATTGGTTGGTAGCGCAACGTAAGCAATTGGTGCACCATTGTAGTTCTTAAGCTCATCAACGCTGAGCTCCTTCGGGAACACAAAGCCGGGAAGGTATTTCATATTCTCACGCGTGTGTCGCATGATCGAAATCTCCTCGTGGTCACGACCGTATAGGGTGACTTCTAATCCATTCCGGGCCAAAAGTATCGCAAGTGCCGTGCCCCAACTTCCGGCTCCAATAACCGCAGCGTCCATTGTTATCAATTATATCGGTATTTATCCATCAAAGCTTACGAAGAAAGTTTTGAACCTATCGCGAATCCGACTGCACACAACGCGATGCTTCCGATGGTCTGCAATGAAACATTGCCAATTGCTGCCAGATAGTTTCCTTTTTGGAGTTGCTCAACCACGTCCAGCGAGAAAGTCGAGTAGGTTGTGTAGCCACCAAGAATTCCTGTTCCAAGAAATAACCGTTTGGGGTCATCTCGGGATATCAATGCCGCCGTGATGCCAAGGACAAAACTCCCCGAAATATTGATCAAGGCTATCGCCCAAGGAAAGCCCTTGAGGGGAAAGGCAAGTAAGAGCCCATACCGAGCCATGGCTCCAAGCATCGCGCCAAATCCAACCAGGAACACATTCTTCATGAGTAGTTAATGTTAGCGTTTTGAGAGGTTGCCTTGCCTAAAACTTGACACTCAATTCAAAATCATCCACCCAGTCACTTCAGCTACGGCCACTGAAGCGACAGCCCTCCATTCTTTGGAGGGCATTGGACTGAAGTGCCCTTATCGCCGGATGATTCAATATCACCTAGTTCAATCTCACCCAGGCAGATCATCCTAATCAGATTTGCGACTCCAACAGAGCTTTCGAAGACTTTCCTTGCCGAGATTCGAACGACAGTTACACCAGCCTCGCGCAAACGACTATCTTTCGTTGCGTCCGAGAATTGTTTCAGCCCGTGAATCTTTCCATCAATTTCAAATGCAATCTTCTTTCTTGCGAAGTAAAAATCGACAATAATCCCAGGCAGCAGAGGGACCTGACGACGAAATGTGAAATCCTTATTGTTTGCTGGTCTGAGAAGTTGCCATATGATTACTTCTGGCGGACTCATTTTCTTTCGGAGTCTTCTTGATCGAGCGATTTGAGTTGGAGGAGACTTTGAAAGCCTCTTTCTTGCAGGATTTTCTTCACTCATCGCGTTCCCATAATACTGAATTACCCCGAGCTTTGTACCGCGATCCTTCCCAAAGCATGGGAAGGTGGCGCGCCAGGCAATCCTTTATCTTCAGCATCGTTTGACTGGCGTGTCGGTAGGGATGGTCAGTAAGACTAGAAAATCAACTTAGCTCATGGGTAGGACACCAAAGACGTGCAAAAATGAGCCATGCCTAAGAAAGTCTTGATCGCTCCCAATGCATTCAAAGGAACCATGAGTGCCATCTATGTGGCGCAAGAGCTTTCGAGGGTCCTCAGTGACAACTTTGAAGTCCAAATCCTTCCTTTGTCCGATGGTGGCGATGGCTTCGTCGACGTAATCCACTATCTAATCCCCGAGTTAACCATGATGGAGACCGAGGTCACCGGTCCCTTATCCACCCAGCGAGTCAAAGCGAAATGGCTGTGGGATGCCAGCAATATGATCGCGTACATTGAGTCCGCCCAGGCCTGCGGTCTGTCCCTAATGAACGGACAACTAAACCCAATGGAGGCTACATCACGCGGACTTGGAGAACTTGTCGCTGAAGCAACCTCTAAGTGGGCCACTGATATCTACATCGGCCTTGGTGGCACGGCATCGACGGATGGTGGCGTCGGCGCAATGCAAGTTCTTGGTTGGAAATTCCCCGATCAATACAATCGTGAAATTGGACCGGGAGGCGGCCACCTCATCGAACTGAACCGGATTCTCCCTGGACCACCAATTCAAGTCAATCTAAGCTTGATGACCGACGTCAACAATCCCTTGCTCGGTGATCTCGGAGCCGCACCAATATTTGGACCTCAGAAAGGAGCGAGCCCGACCCAAGTCTTAGAACTCGAAAAAGGATTGTCAAACCTTTGGCTTCATGCCTACAAAATCTTCCAGCTCAACCTCGACTTCCTTGGCGCTGGCGCTGCCGGTGGAATCCCTGCCGGGTTTGCCCTTGCTGGTCACGCATCCATTGGCTCAGGCTTCGAACTCATCGCCGACCTTGGTGATCTAGAGGAAAAGATCGCATGGGCCGATATTGTGGTGACTGGAGAAGGGAAGTTCGATCAACAATCCCTAATGGGCAAGGCACCGGGGCAAATCGTCAACCTCGCCCGATCTCAAGGTAAGAAGGTCGCGATCATTGCCGGACTCATCGAAGCACCGATTGGAGACGTTAACATTGAGCTTTCAAAATTTAGTGATCTCGCCACTGCCGCTACTGCTCTAAGAAATCAGCTCTGATCATCCAATTTGTGGTTCCTGGCAATCATCAAAACCGGGAGAGTAGGAAGGAGTAACATCGCTGCCGTCGCTACCGCCATCATCGCCGAAATTTTTTGACCAATCGCACCTACAATCGGTCCACCGGCAATCTCACCTAAACTATGACTTTGCGAAGAGAACGACAAGATTGTCGCCCTTGTCTGCGGTGGAGCATAGAGGTTCGTCCAAGTCGTCAACAACGGATCAACCATTCGACGAATGGATCGACTGACAACATAGAGAACAATAGCCACAATAAATGACTTGGTGAGGGCAAAGCCAAGCAAGGTCAAAATCAGTGTTCCCGTCAGCCACAACAACGCACCAGTAATCGAGCGAGCCGACCGAGTATCAAGGACTTTCGACATTCCAATATTCAATGCCATTCCGCCGACCTGACTCAGAATTCCAAACGAAGCCCACCAAATCGTGTCGTCAAACGGACCAATGGTTGGCAATTTGTAAACATCCAAAAAGATCTTTTGCCAAAGCCGATCAAATCCCTCGCTCGCAAACCCGTAAAACACGCTGACCAGCAGCACCAAACTAAGCAGCCGATAAAGTCGAACTAAGCCCCACCCTTCCCGAAAGGTCGCCCAAAATTTCCTTTCCTGGTCCCCTCGGTGAAATCCTCGCTCGGTCATCCAAAACCCGGCGCCAATCGCAAATACAAAGAATCCAATTCCCGTAACCGTCAAAACCATTGGTAAACCCAAAAGCGATAATCCTAAGGCGCAAACCGGTCCCAACATTCGACCCCAAAAGGAGGCTCTTTGCCCCAGCATGAACGCCTGTCCAGCGCTTAAGTCAGGCTCACTAAACGGAATCTCGTCCGCCACCCAGGCATCATGAGCACCGCTAACAAAGGTATCCCCAATCCCCAAGATAACCTGAGCCGCAATGACCACGCCGGCTACCGGCCAAATTCCTTGAATAAAAAACGCAATACCAACCACAAACCAGCCAATCACCACACTCATTCGTCGACTAAAGAGGTCAGCAACAATTCCAGTAGGGACTTCAAATAGGAGAATGGACAGCTCATATAAGGTGCCCATAAAAACCACCATAAAGGCCCCAAAATGGATGTTCTTAATGTGAAAGACCGTATGGATGGTCCAAGCCGCCGAAAACAAAAGTCCATTCAGGAACTGGTTCAATCGGTAAGTCTTCAGCGCACTCTTGATTTCCAAATGCTACCCGGCGCAACGAATGTTTAAGAAAACGAGTAATGTTTCGAAAGGAATGATTGAGATCACTCAGAAAGACAAGACCCTTGCTGCGGGCATCAATGTTGCCGCAATATTTTTTCCGTATATGGGGCCAATTGTGGGGACGATCATTGGTTCAAAATCACCTTATGCCAAGTTCCACGCCTACCGAAACCTAATCCAGCAAATCGTTTCCACAATCATCATCGGCATTCTCATGGCTTGTTCGCTGGCTTACTCAATCTACTCACTCTACAATAATCAAAAGGACGGCTTTGATCTCAGCAAAATCGAGTGGTTGCCAATCCTGTTGAAGGCAGCGATCACTTGGGCGTTGCTGGCGCTCTGGGGAGTCATTAATGCAATTTTGAGTATTCGCGATGCTCTCCAAGCTCTAAGGGGCCAATTGCCTACAAAGCCAAAATGGACCGAGCGTAAAGCGATGAAACTTTCTGGATTACCCTCCACAATTTCAAGCAATCAATCTCTCCAAACACCACCTAAAACTTTGTCCTAAGTTCGAACTGGAGAATAGCAGGAACGGCAAAGCCGATATTTGCTAACATCAATCCATGAAAACTTTTGTACTCCTAATGCTCGATGATGAAATTTGGCAAACCTTCAGCGATGAAGACCAAAAAATGTGGATCATGAAATATCGCATTTGGGCCAAGGAAAACGATGAGCGGATCATCAAAGCTGACCCAATAAACTCCGCGGGTCAGTTCTTGTCGGTTGTCGATGGCGAGATCGTCGTCGAACCGAAAGACTACGCTGGTGATCCCGACCATATGACCGGTTACTTCATCTATCAAGCTGAGGATTGGGACGAGGCTGTTGAATTTGCCAAAGGCTGCCCCACGCTCCAATATGGGGGCCGAATCGAACTTCGAATGGTTGGGCACTAGTGGACAAAATCCGGGCCTATTTAGCCCACCGCCAAGGTCTCTTAGAGTTCTCGACCAAACCCAATCGGGAAGTTTTGTCCGATGTCGGGTGGGTGCGCAGCGTCGGCGGTCACAACATTTACATCGCTCTCCACTCTAGGAACGGCAGCACCAAGGCGCAAACTGAGAATGACGCAAAGAACCACCAAATCTACGAATTCGCCAGCGCGCGTGGATGCACCTATTTCTTGCCAGGTGACGAATTTCAAGTTGGAATAAAGGCAGGACAAGGCATTAATGATGCCTCCGCGATCCGAACCGCCAAGACCAAACTCGGTTTTACCGACGAAGACTTAATCAAGCTAAAGTCAGGCATTACTAATGCTCTCAAAAATGGAGCCCTTGACACCAATGGCATCAAAAAAGAACTTTGCGACTTGATCATCAACTTTGGAGAGGAAGGAAAAAAGGCTGGTCAAACAACAAGCCTATCACTTGGACTCCTTAGTCTTCAAGGTGAGGCCAAAATAAGACGGGTACCGAAAGGGTGGGCATTGGAATCTCAATCCTACGAATACGAACTATTCCAAGATGCTCCAATTGTTGATGATTCGTATTCGAGGGATCAAGCCTACACCGATCTTGCCCAAAAGTACTGGAATTGGATTGGGTTAGCGAGTCTGGCGCAGTTCCAATGGTTCAGTGGATTGGGTGTCGGAGCCGCGAAGAAAGCAACCGAGGGACTCAATTTGGTGCCCGTGGAAGGGACCGAATTGCTCATTCACGCCGACAATGAGGCGGAATATCGAAACTTCGAAGTTCCCAATAAGCCAGCGTATCGATTATTGACCGCTCTCGATAGTCTATTCCTACTGAGGCGAGAAGTGGAATCGCTGTTTGATCCAGTGGACCTCGCCGGGAACGGAGAGAATGAAAAACGCGGTGGCGGATTAGTTGCCTCAAATGATTTGCGAAATCATGCGATCGTCGACCGGGGGCGCATCGTCGGAATATGGGAGTATGAAACTTCGTCACAGTCTTTGGTGACTGCATTGTTCGTTCCTATTAACGATGAACTTGAATCAGAAATTAGGCGAACCGAGGCTTTCATCCGCGATGAATTAGGCGATTGTCGTTCATTCAGTTTGGATTCGCCGAAGTCGCGACAAGCGACGATTGATGCCCTCCGCGCAATGTCACAATAGACGTAAGTGAATATAGGACTGCTCAAAGACTTCTCGATCATCGTTGCCGGCGCAATAGCGTTCATCACCCTTTGGCAAGGTCTCTTCCAATACACCCGACAAAACCACGCAGCCCGGGCAAACCAATTCATCCAAATGAGACGCCGGTTCTTGGAAGAGAAGTCGTTTCAAGAGATTCTCACCCTGATTCACGAGAAGTGTGACGAAATTACCGCCAAGTCGATTCAGGACCGACGAAACCTCGTCGGCTACTTCGAAGAAGTAGCGCTGATGGTCAACTCGGGACTCATTCGCCCTGAGGTCGCCCACTATATGTTCGGATACTATGTCGTACTCATTGATGACTGCGAGAAGTTCTGGGAAGGTCTCGATCGACAAGGCGACTACTGGGCAGTCTTCCGCGCATTCGCCCTCAAGATGCGCAGCATGTCTGTGGCCGACGACATCCGGTCTGGCAATATTCGCATATAGGAATCAGCTACGTGATAATCAACTTCCGAAATTAAAGCCTTTTCGATACCTCGACCTTTAAAGAGGCGACTCGGCATTCGGCGTCTTCCGAAACTTCACTTTACAATGAGCATCATCCCAACTAATTCTAATAAGGTCCCTTGCCAACTCTGTGGTTAACAAGTCCAGGTTCGCGTGAACCGCCGGATAGGTATGAAAATGAGGTGTTGTATAGATAACCTCCGGATGCTCATCGAGCAATCGATCATGGCTTTTCCAATCGACCTTGACGCACAATAGCTCCCACTTCTTCAGCCAAAACATCGACCTCCCGTCTCGATTAACACTTGGACCACTCTTTCCAACCTCTTCCGTCGTTCCGGGCAGTTCAAGGGCAATTTTGACAAACTCGTCGTAGGTCATGACAAACTTGAGGTTGGCTAAACGACTTCCGCAAGTCCAAACCGCTGGTGGAGCATCTTAACCGTTCGCATGGTGTCGGCTTCTGGTACCAAGACGCTGAGCGAGAAGTCAGAGTCAGAAGTTTGCAAAACGCTAATCTGCCCCTCCTCCAGCACCTCAAGTGCTCTCAAAAAGACGCCTGGTTGCTGCATATATTCATGTCCCACCAAAGAAACCATCGAGCATCCTTCGGTCAAGGTCGCTGTGACTCGTCGAACTTCACCAAGGCTCTCCAGCAGCTTAACTTGTGTCTCGACCTCAGGTGTTGCTGGCCCTAACTGGAAGACATAAACCACCCGCGATTCCGCATCTCCAACCGGAATAACGAGACCGTCAAGAACATCCTGAACAATCGCATATTGGTCTCGAGGAACAGCAAATCCGGTGGATTCTGGGCTGACATTAAGCATAAACAGCTGTACTCCGTACCGCTCCATCGTTCCGTAAATGCTCGACTCAAGTTTGCTTCGATGCGCCTTTTCCGAATCGCTGAGATTGAACTGAAGATACACCAGCTTGCCGGTATGGGTGACGCCGGTGACCCGGCGACCAGGAAACTTATCGCGGCTTACAATCTCAGTTCCAATATCGTCGCTGAACGTATTCTTCACCCAAAGCGGAATGTTGTAATTCATCGCGATCTCTGCCGCCCGAGGATGAACAACTTTTGCTCCCAAGTGAGCAATTTCCGCAACTTCGTCATAGGTGACCTGGCGGAGTGTTGGCGCTTCCTTCACTGCGTCTGGGTCAGCCGTCTTTACGCCGTCAACATCGGTGTAAATCTCAACCGCGTTCGCCTTCATCGCCGCCCCAAGCGCTGATGCCGTCGTGTCCGAGCCACCACGACCCAATGTCGTTAACTCGCCACCAGGAAGCGATCGATCAACCGAGTAGACCCC
>JBAXBU010000048.1:0-24728 GCA_037141835.1 Armatimonadota bacterium
TTCACAGACCGTCGCCGCAACTGGGCGTCTCTCCTCCAACGATCCAAACCTCCAAAACATCCCCATTCGAACCGAACTGGGTCGCTCAATCCGAAAAGCGTTCGGCGCAAGTGATGGCTTCTCGCTGGCTTCATTTGACTACTCCCAAATTGAACTTCGAGTCCTGGCTCACATGTGCGGCGAACCTGCGTTGGTCGATGCGTTCGAGCATCATGTCGATGTCCACACGGCTACCGCCAAGCTCATGTTCGTGACCGAAGAGCCGACCAAGACCCAACGTGGTTACGCCAAGATGCTGAACTATGCGGTTTTGTACGGTGTTACTGACTTCGGTCTTGCCAATCAGCTCGGTGGTGGATTTAGTCGCGCCGAGGCGAAGGAACTCATCAATACTTACAACGAGCGATTTCCAACCGTAAAAGGCTTCACCCAAAGCGTGATCGAAGAAGCTCGAAGCAAAGGATTCACAACCACGATGACAGGTCGGCGAAGGTACTTCCCTGATATCCATGCCTCGAAGTTCCTTGAGCGGCAATACGCCGAACGACAGGCGATGAACGCTCCGATCCAAGGCACCGCAGCCGATATGATCAAGCTGGCGATGCTGTCAGTGCGCAAGCAGTTGGAAGGCACCGACACCAGAATGCTATTGACGGTCCACGACGAACTTGTCTTCGAGCTAAAAGATGGCGAAGACACCATCTTGTCGCCAATTCGTGGTTTGATAGAAACTTCACTTCCGCTCAAAGTCCCAGTCGAAGTCGATCTGAAGATCGGCGAAAACTGGAACGAGATGAAGGTCGTTAGCCGCTAAGGTTTCATCAAGTCCACTTCAATCTTCTCTCGAAATTGACGCCATTGGTCGGGAGTTGGTTTGCCTTTTCCGATAAGCCCCATAAGGCGGGCGGCGGATTCAAGGGCGACCTCGCCAAAGGTTGGAGCTTGATCGAACCAGGGAAACCACTTTTCATGTTTTTTGTTTCCTTTCCAGAGAGGAGGAACGGAGGAGTCATCGAAATACTCGTGAAGAAGCACGATGGCGGCCCTCGGGACCGGCTGCTTCGCTTCCGTATCAAATGGCCGATTCATCGAACCCAAAAGCAGCATTCTCATTTCAGGTGAAGCAAGTTTTACTTTAAATCTAAACTCTTTCCAAATTGCTGGACTATTCGTGTCGAGCATATACTCGGAGATGTCTACCCTTTCGGAATCCAACTGACTTGGTGTGGTTCGCACAAATCGGGTTAAAAGATTATCAGCCTCATTCACATCAACCTGACGAAGCGGCCCCACCGTGTTCTTCAGACTGAGAAAATCGCTTCCTCTAGAAGCTTGAAGAAGGAGCTTGAGTTTCGATTTTTTCGAAAGCTTTGAACTTGCGATATCGTAGTAGCCCCACTCTGCATCGACCTTTGCTGTGCGTAGTTGCTCTATGGCGACAGGAAGCAACTCGGGATAGTCGCGAATCATCATCTTGAACCCGGTCGAGTTATAGTCATTCGCTTGCCAGATGGGTTCGATTAGCGAAGACAGAAGGTAGTTGCCCATCTTGCCCGAAGTCTTACCTTTGTACCAAGCAAGGACAACATCCTTCTTATCGATTCCTCGATTCGAGAGTTCATCGGTGGACAACTTGCGAATCAGTCCCACGGCAAACGCCTTGACCGGCACAATTCGAGTTAAGCCGTTCCCAAAGTTAAGACTCATGACCCTCGTAAGGCGAGGCTGATCGATCTCCGCAGCAAGGTACGGGACCGCCTTCATTCCATAACTTAAGATTTGTTTGCATCGAGGAATAAGCTCGAAACGATTGTCATAGGGACTTGTACTTGGGAACTTCGTCTCGTTAATGAGATCGTTCACCGCTGCCTGGATAGGATTACCATTCGCTGATGGTTGGTTGACGGTGGCTTGCAGGTCCTTTATGCGGTCTCTTAAGTCCCACTTCTCATTTGAAAAAGGTGAGCCTGGTCCTTTTTTTATTAAGTGATACTTCTCCAAGGCAATCAACTTTTCCAGAATCGCTCGCCGGTCAATCGGACCGTCAATGATGGCGTTGAGGCAGCCTAAATAAATCAGGAAGGCAGTGTGCGCGGCGAGTGAGTTATTGAGAGGCGCACCTGTCCAAGGTTCAATTTCATTGTCAAATGGATAGCCGAGGAGGGTTTTCGCGGAATTCGACAGAAACATCCGAGCCACGTTCTCGTTTCCAAGGCACGCGCACTGAACGGCCGTAGAGACCATGGTGCTTTCATGAAAACGGCCATTGGTTCGAATCAAGTTGTAGGAAGCGACCCGGTAGCCAATAGGAAGCGGCTTCTTCAAATCCCAACTGTTAATCTCATATCCATCAAGAGCGTCTTTCGAGGTCTGAGAGCCTGCATAGAGAGTGTAGTGACTTCCCGTATAGAGTCCATAGTTACCGCCACCGCGGTAGTCCACCATCCCAAAAAGAAAGAGTGCCTTTCCCTTCTCGTCGATTGACATTTTGGGCAATGCTGTTGATGGCGGAATCGGCATCTTAAACTCCTTCCAGAGTCGAACTGCCAGATCAATGTCTGCTTTGACTGGATCGGTCTGTAAAATAACTGCCAGAGCAAGTGCCGCCGTCATGCTAATACAGTACACCAATAAACCTAATATTCCTATTCGGGGAATATTGCCAAAGCCGTTAAATACAAAGCTGTATAAGTTAATGATACGTTCCAAATATTGCAAAGCTGATCCCGGAGGGATCATAGAAGGTAGCCAGGGTGTCAAATAAAATGAGCCCAAGCGAAATTTGAAATTTGACCCCTGAGTAGACTGTGGCTACATGAAAGTCCTAGGAGCGGAGCGACCCGGTCGTTACGACCGCCTCCAAGTGAAGGCATCTTCCCAGACCGAAGAACACCAACAGCTTCTTAATGTGATACACCGGTAAACTCAAGCTTCAATGGTTTCTAGTACCTACTTGAGTGATGGATGGGAGTTTATCGAAACGCGTCTCGATAAGCCAAACGCGACAATCGGCTATTCCAATTCCGAATGGCTGAGCGCGACCGTCCCCGGTCACATCCATCTTGATCTGATGGAGCACGGCATCATCCCTAATCCTCACGAGCGGATGAACGAAATCGGCGCTCAATGGGTGGATTCCACCGACTGGTCGTACCGCTGCAAGTTCGACTGGGAACCGGACCCCGACGCCCCCAAGCGCGTCCTCATGTTCGACGGCCTCGACACCATCTGCACCATTTCCCTCAACGGAACCCAAATAGCCGAACACGACAACATGTTCGTTCCACTCGAAATCGACGTCATCAATCACCTCAAGAGTGGCGAGAACGAACTCCGAATTGACTTCAAGTCCGCCCTGAACGTCGGAGCCGATCGCATGGCGGCTTACTTCAAAGCCCAAGGCATGCCCGAAGCCGTCGAACGATTTGAAGAGCGATCCTTTGTTCGCAAAATCCAGTGCATGTACGGCTGGGATTGGGGTCCTCGACTCGTTTCTTGTGGCGTCTGGCGGCCCGTTCGACTCATCGAATACGCTAGCCGGGTCATCTCGCTCAGCGCAACTCAAGACTGGCAACCCGACGGCAGCGTCATCCTGACCGCGCATGTCGAGCACGAAGGTCCAGGCGAGCTCGATTTCGAACTCATCATCGGCGACGAAGCCCTCAGCTCGGCTAACGGCAAGTTCCATATCGAGAACCCACCTCTTTGGTGGCCAGCCGATATTGGCGACCAACCGCTTGCCGTCCTTACGGTTGGAATATCCGACCCAAAAAACGATTGGCGAGACGACTGGAAGTCGATCAAAGTTGGTTTCCGCGAGATCAAACTCCTGCGAGAAAAGGACGAGGTCGGCGAATCATTCGAGTTCGAAGTCAACGGAATCAAGGTCTACGCCAAGGGCTTTAACTGGATCCCTGACTACTCGTTCCCCGCTGCCATCACACGGGCGAGGTACGAAGAAAGGCTCTCCCAAGCTCACGATCTCGGTAGCAACATGCTCCGAATTTGGGGAGGCGGTATGTATGAAAGCGATGACTTTTACGACATCTGCGACGAATTGGGAATCATGGTCTGGCAAGACTTCATGCACGCCTGTGCCTACTATCCCGACACCGACGAGTGGCAGGAAGTCGCCAAAACCGAAGCAACCTTTCACCTCAAACGGCTTCGTCACCGCGCAAGTCTCGCGCTTTGGTGTGGAAACAATGAGAACCTCACAATGTGGCAAGGCAAGTGGAATTGGATGGGACATCCCCACCCTCCTCGCTTGTACGGAGAGCATCTTTACGACAACATCTATCCGGCATTAGTCAAAGAACTCGATCCGGAGCGATCCTACATCCACACGTCGCCTTGCGGGGACCTCGAGAAGGATTGTAATGCTGGTTTGGTCGGTGATTCACACTACTGGGATGCCTGGCACGGCCGTGGTGACTGGAAGTACTACCTCGACTCAACCGCCCGATTCAGTAGCGAATACGGTTTTGCTTCCGCTTGTTCTATCGCCCTTTGGGAAGAAACGCTGAATGAGGAAGATTGGGATTGGAAAGGTGCCGCGGTCCGATGGCATGACAAAACCCGAAAGGGATATGACGTGTTCACCGGCTTGGTCGAACTCCACTATCCAAAGAGCGAAACTCTCGAAGATTGGACGTACTACTCCCAACTCAACCAGCGCGACGCGTTGCGAATGGGCGTCGAGCACTTCCGCCGAACTGCATATTGCCGAGGATCACTCATTTGGCAGTTAAACGACATCTGGCCAGTCCAAAGCTGGGCGGTTATTGACAGCAGTGGACGGTATAAAGCCGCAGCACACGAGATTGCCCGACGTCTCTATACTCAACGTCTCTATTCGTTTGAACGAGTGAAAGAGAAGATCCTCGTTCACTACATCGATGACCGAGTCGAAGGCGACGAGGAGCATCTGCTCTTTACCGTGACGGCAACAAACCTTTCGACTGGAGAGGAGTTGAAGGAATGGGAAATCCGGTTCGAAGGCTCCCCTGGGGAACGAAAAGTCATTGGCGAGATCGACCTCACTGGTCTGTCGGTTCCCGATACGCTCATCTTTGGCTGGGGACCGTACGGCGACGCTTGGCACCTCATGGGCGAGCCGAAAGAGATGAACTACGCCTCTCCAACCCTGATTCTGGGTAGTAACAACCTGGAGCATCAAACATTCGATGAACCGTTCGAAGGCGACCGCTTCTCGATCAAGATCGATCAGCCGGTGGTGGACCTTATGCTCACCGTTGACGGAGATACCGGGGTGTTCATCGACAACTTCCTGACCTTCGACGAAGCCGGAGTCTACGAGATTGTTGTCAACCACCCGATCACGCACTTCGAGGCGAGATCGTTAGCGGGAGAACACGGAACTAGATTAACTCGGTCGCCACTTTGAAAAAACAACTGGCATTTGTTTTTCGGCTAAGCTGACAATTATGCGACTAACCGCATTTCTTCTTGTCAGCGTTGCTTGTCTTGGTGGATGTGGCAAACCATCCGTTGTCGGTATATGGGAAAGTACAAGGGAAGGTGATGTTCATGGCAAACGCACCTTCAGCTTTAAAGATGATGGAACTTACACCGAATACACAAGCCTCAATATTGACTCGACCAAGTCTTATTTGGTCATCCAAAGTTCTGGTACCTATACCTTCGAAGATGACACGTTAGTCACCAATTTGATTGCCGGTAAGCAGGATGTAAATATGATGGAAACTGGGGAAAAGGGTCATATTGATCTTGACCCATCAACCCAGACTCGGAAAATAAGTTGGTTCGATTCCAAGAAATTCAGTCTGTTTCCCGACCCAAAAACAGGAGCAGGAGGCCCATTTCCCATTTTCATCAAGAAATAGTTTGGCAAAGGTTTCTGATCCTCTTTTCGTGTCCTTGCCCTCGCCCTTGCCCTGAAGTGTCGTAAACTCAGCCAATGCTGGCGCTGATTCTCCTTGCTTCCCAAAAGACCTCAATAACCTTTGTCAAAACCCCGCCATTAACCGGCGAAAGCAAGTTCAACGTCAGCAACCGAGCACCGCTCGCCCCAATACCCCTCCTCAAACTTCCTGTCGGCGCAGTGCAAGCCAACGGCTGGCTCGGCGAATACCTCAAGCGGCAGCGATCGGGCATGACGGGTCAGCTCCCGAAGATCAGCCAATGGCTGAAAAAAGATGGCAACGCGTGGCTCAATAAAGACGGCGCTGGCAAAGCCGGATGGGAAGAAGTTCCGTACTGGCTTAAAGGCTACATCAGCCTTGCCTACCAGCTGCGCGATAAAGAGATGATTGAGGAGGCGCAAGGCTGGATCGAAGCCGCCCTCGCGAGTCAACGCCCCAACGGAGACTTCGGTCCCATTCAGATGATCGACAAGAATTCTCGCGACTTCTGGGGAAATATGCTCATGCTGAGCTGCCTTCGCACCTATTACGAAGCCACCGGAGACCAGCGCGTGATCTTAATGATGCGGAAGTACTTCGCCTACCAGAACACTATTCCCGATAAGGACTTCCTTACCGGATATTGGCAAGATGCCCGCGGTGGTGACAACCTCGCCAGCATCTATTGGCTTTACAACATGTCGGGCGATCCAATGCTGCTCGAGTTAGCCGAAAAGAACCACCGATGCACCATGAATTGGTCGCTCAATGGCACCCTTCCAGACTGGCATAACGTTAATGTTGCCCAGGCTTTTGATGAGCCAGGAATCTACTATCAGCAAAGCAAAAATCCGGCGAACCTTAAATCTGCCTACGTCAACTTCGACACGATTCGGAACCTTTACGGTCAAGTACCTGGCGGTATGTTTGGCGGCGACGAAAACTCAAGAAAAGGTTATGCGGACCCGCGCCAAGCGGTCGAAACGTGCGGAATGGTTGAGCAGATGCTCTCCGATGAAGAACTTCTAACGATCTCAGGAGATGTCAAATGGGCAGACCACTGCGAAAACGTCGCCTTCAATACGTACCCGGCTGCAGTTACTCCCGACTTCATGGCGTTACGGTACTTAACGAGCCCGAATATGGCGACTTCGGACGCCGACAGCCATGCGCCTGGTTACCAAAATGGCGGACCAATGACCGCATTCAATCCGCTCAGTCATCGTTGTTGCCAACACAATCACACCCAAGGTTGGCCGTACTTTAGTGAACATCTTTGGATGGCGTCGAATGACGATGGTTTAGTTGCAACGCTATACAGCGCTTCCACGGTCACGGCAAAGGTCGGAAGCGGGGCGAAAGTAACGATCAAAGAAACCACGAACTACCCGTTCGATGACGAAATCAAATTGAGCGTTAACCCGGGTAAAGCTCCCAACCGATTCCCAATCTATCTTCGATTGCCCGAGTGGTGTATCAACCCGACTATTTCAGTCGAAGGAACAAAGGTTTCGTGGTCAACTAGCAAGCTTGGCTTCGCTCGAATAGATCGGACATGGCGAACTGGCGATGTCATCACCCTCAAACTCCCGATGAAGCTCAGCGCGACCAAATGGACGGGAAACAAGGACAGTGTCAGCCTCAACTATGGTCCCCTAACATTCTCACTCGATCTTAACGAGCAAGTCACCAAACTGGATAGTGCGAAGACAGCTTTGGGCGACTCGCAATGGCAAAGTGACCTTGACACCAAGAAATGGGCTGCCTACCAGTACACGCCAAAGTCGCCATGGAACGTCGCCTTAGCGTTTGACCCGACTAAATCATTGTCGGAAATCCAATTAGTTAAGCGTCCTTGGCCAAAGTCTGGCTTTCCATTCACACCTCAAGATGTCCCATTTGTTATGATCGCGAAAGGGGCTGTCTTGCCCGAATGGAAGATCGACCGAACCGGTCTCGTCTCGCCTCTCCAGGCCAGCCCTACTCAAACCTCGGAGACGGTGAAACCAATCCAGCTGATCCCGATGGGAGCCGCCCGAATTCGAATCACAGCCTTCCCGTGGCTTGCGCCAAACGGCAAAAAGTGGACGACCGCGCCGAAACCGAACCCATATTCGCTAACCGCATCCCACGTCTTCGGCGGAGATACAATTGATGCTCTGTGCGATAACATTCTCCCTCAAGCCTCAGATGACGAAGGGATTCCAAGATTGACATGGTGGGACCACAAAGGCACATCAGAGTGGGTTGAGTACGCATTTTCCAAGCCAATGACCGTGAAAGAGATCGGCGTCTACTGGTTTGATGACACCGGACATGGTGGTTGTCGAGTTCCGAAGTCTTGGAATGTCATGGGTAAAGTGGGCGATCAATGGATTCCGATTCCCACCACCAGCGAACCAGGTGTGAAACGGGATCAATTCAATACGGTAACCATAGGTCCAATCCAGGTCACTGGGCTGCGTCTGATGGTCCAACTACAAGACAACTTCTCAGGTGGCATTCTCGAATGGCGAGTTAAGTAAATCTAAATCGGCCATTATTGCGATGATACTTTGCGGTGACTAGTGATCCTTGAATCGACCACCAGCGAGTTGCCTCTTCGGACGGAGAGGCCGATGAGGTACGAACCGGGTGAGGCGAAAACCACCAATAGTTACTCGTCGTAAAGCAATCTTCTGGGAATAAGACCATCGTGCTCAGCGGTAACATCTTCGGCACATCGATGAAAAGACCAATCTATTTGGCTCTGGCGATAACTGCTCTTTTTGGCTTTACGAATCAGCAAGCACGCCTCCTCACGAACGATGATGCGCGAAAAGTCGCTACCGCAATCACTCGCGACGTTCTCAAAGACTATCTAACCTTTATTGCCGATGATGCCTTGCAGGGTCGGAATACGCCGTCACCGGGGCTCGATGCCGCGGCAAACTTCATTGCGTTCAACCTCAAGCAATGGGGTGCAAAGCCAGGCGGAGACAGCGGGACTTACTTTCAAAACATCCGTCTTGAGCATACAGAATTTGACAAAACACAAACTCGATTAACAGTTGGAAATCAGGCTTTTGAGTTAGACAAGGACTTTCTCGTGTTTCGAGGTAAGGAAGGAAAAGTTTCCGCACCCTTGTTAAGGGTTGATAAGAAGCGGACCAATTATGGTGCGAAAGGCAAGATTGTCGTATTGAGCTGGATTCCAGTGTTTGACGACCGAATATCTGCCTTTCATCAGGTTATTGAAGAAGGTGCAATTGCAGTTATTTCCGATTCAAATCTTTCTGGTGAAGCCTGGACGAAGTTCGTTGCTTCTTATCAACCGCGGTCAGATACATTTCATCTTCCCATTTCCGATTCCTTCGGAAATCCCACATCGCCGATAAGTATTGCGATGACTCCTGAGCGCTTTAAGCAATTTGAGGCCCACGTGGGTATGAAAGCGACTATTTCCATCTCCGCAAAATTACAATATACGGTTGTTCGCAACATTATCGCAATTGTTCCTGGCAACGATCTTAAGCTCAGAAATGAGTACGTCGCCTTTGGCGCCCATTACGATCACATCGGGATGAATTCAGACTTGCCAGGCCCGGACAAGATATTTAACGGTGCCGATGATGATGGCTCCGGCACGGTTGCCCTTATGAACATCGCCAAAGCAGCCCTAAGTTCTCAATCCAGACCGAAGCGATCCATGCTCTTCGTGTGGCATTGCGGAGAGGAAAAAGGACTCTGGGGTTCGTACTATTTCAACCGCAACCTTACCGTACCAAACGGTAGCATGGTAGCCCAGCTCAACTTAGACATGGTCGGGCGAAGCCGCAAAGAAAATGACAAGGATTTGGCCAATAGGCTTTTGTCTGGTGAGAACGAAGTCTTTGTCATCGGACCGACAAGGACTTCAAGGAGACTGAGTCAAATTGTTGATCGGACGAATGCTCAATATCTCAAGCTGGGTTACAACAAATTATATGACGCGCTAGATGATCAGAGTGGATTTTTCTTTTTAAGTGATCAAGCTAGTTACGCTAAAAAAGGCATTCCAGTTTGCTTTTGGTATGGAGGTGACCACCCGGATTATCACCAAGTCAGCGATGAAATATCGAAAATTGACTTTGCAAAAATTGAGAAGGTCGCGCGAACCGTCTACATGACCGGGGTAGCAGTGGCAAACGAACCGACTCGACCTCCATTTATCAAACGTGGGAAATGGTAAGTTTGATTCCCTGAGCATCCTCATGGGAACAAAACCACCTTGCTCAGCGGTAACATCTTCGGCAATTCCATGAAAAGACCGATCTATTTGGCTCTGGCGACAACCGCTTTGTTTGGATTTACGAATCAACAAACACGCCTCCTCACGAACGATGATGCGCGTAATGCCGCTTCAGTAATCACGAGCGACACCCTCAAAGACTATCTCACCTTTATTGCCGACGATGCGCTACAGGGTAGAGATACGCCTTCCGCGGGACTTGATGCTGCCGCGAACTTCATTGCGTACAACCTCAAAACGTGGGGTGCCAAGCCAGGTGGAGACAACGGGACCTATTTTCAGAACATCAGACTAGAACGAGCCACCTACGATAAGGCATCAACGCAAATTGTCTCCGGAGATACGACCCTCACTCTCGAAAATGACTTTCTGGTTTTTGGCGGCTCAGGCGGAAAGGTATCTGGTCAAATTGTGAGCATTACCAACAAGTTGCCCCAATACAATGTCCGCGGAAAAATCGTTGTCGTTGGCGAGAATTTACGATCCGAATATGACGCCCTCATGAAGAGTGGTGCCCTAGCGATTATTGGTGGCTCAAACTATTCTGGCGATTCATGGAAATCCTTTGTGAGTGGTGTCAGGCAATACGCTGGCGGCTTCCGAATGCCTTCGGATGCTAGCCCGACGGGAGGACCAATGGTTCCGCCAACCATTTCGATGAGTGCTGAAGGCTATAAGAAGTTGGCTGGACTCGCCGATAGCAAAGCTCAGGTTACAATTGTTGCCTCCAAGGACTACGCGATGACTCGCAACGTTGTCGCAATCGTTCCTGGTGCCGATCCCAAGTTGAAGGAAGAGTACGTTGCCTTTGGGTGCCACTACGATCATGTAGGCATGAATCCAAATCTGCCCGGTCCTGACAAGATTTATAACGGTGCGGATGATGACGGTTCCGGGACGGTCGCAGTGCTCAACATTGCCAAGGCCTTTGCTACCTCAGCAGCCAAGCCAAAACGATCACTCCTGTTTGTATGGCATTGTGGAGAAGAGAAGGGGCTTTGGGGTTCCGATTACTATAACAAGCACCTGACCGTACCAAAGGGAAGCATTGTATCCCAGCTCAATATCGACATGATTGGTCGGTCGAGAAAAGCGGGTGACACCGATCCACGCAACAAGTCTTTAACCGGACCAAACTCTATTTACGTTATTGGAACCACCATGATGTCAACCAGATTGGGCGAAATCGTTCATGGTGTTAACAGTAAGTATTTGGGCTTAGACTATAACAAATTGTATGATGATCCGAAGGATCCAAACCAATTCTTCTACCGCAGCGATCACTATAACTACGCCAAAAACGGTATCCCAATCTGCTTCTGGTTTGATGGCGAGCATGAGGACTATCACCAGCTTGGCGACGAAGTCTCAAAGATTGACTTCACGAAGATGGAAAAGATTGCCCGGACAGTCTTCCTCACTGGAGTAACGGTTGCGAATGAAGCAGTACGACCAGCCGTTGATAAGCCACTGAACCGATAATTGCGTGACTTGGCACGTTAAGTAGCGACCATGCGGGCTATCCGGATTGCATGGTCGCTTCGATTTGCTTAAGTTTGGTGCCTACCTGAGCCTCAAATATTCAAATGGCATGACCGCGCTGGACATGCCATGAAACTGAACAATCTCGATATTGTGAAGGCTCTCAACGTCAGGGACTAGTTCTTCGGATTCAGTGTGATATTCCGGAACTCGACGGTCATATCCATACCGCCGTGGAGTTGCAAAGCAACCGTTCCTTCTCGACGACCAACCGGATCTTCAATGTCGGTTACGGTCTTGCCATTGAGCTTCACTGTGTAATGGGTGCCAATCGCGCTTACGTCCATCGTCGCCCATTCGCCTGGCTTAAATTTCGTGGTCGCATGAATTTCGGGAGTTGGCTTGAACACCCAACCGCGACCGGCGGTCTCCCAGATACCGGCGACGTCATCAATCGCATCAATCTCGGCTTGCATTCCTTTGACGAGGGGCTGATCCTTAATTCGCTCCGTCCTAAAGTAGAACCCGCTGTTGCCACCGGAAATTCGGAATTGGAGCTTCGCGGTAAAGTCCTTAACTGGCTTTTCGTATACCAAAACTCCTTGGTCATCCGTCTTGCTGCACATTCCTTTAAGGACGCCGCCTTTCTCGACAGTCCATTTGCCGCCACCAACAACTTCCCAGCCGGTAAGGGTCTTTCCGTCAAAAATCTTGTTTGATCCAACAACGAGGGCTAAAAGTGAGAGCATCGCCGATTTTAGCATATCGACGTAAAATTAACCCCTTCAAGGCTGGAGTCATGAAGGGAATATTGTTAAACTAAGCGGCTAATCGAGGCTCAATCGTGTTTTCCATCACAAATTTCGATGCGGTTGGTCGTAGCCCCTCAGAAACTGTATTGGATGATCGAACTTGAAAGGCTCCAATGACCACTGATAAGATGAAAGCGATGCCAATCAAATAGGAAAGTTGTTGCTTAATGGATATATAGCGCATAGTGAACCTGCGGCCACAAGGACTCTAGTAAATTCGTCAGCAAGAACCTGTCCTATTCTTTATGGTTGGTACAGAACTGAACGGTTGGGCACCTTTCCGAGACCAAGCCGCTGACTAAAGTTCTTGTCCTCTTAAGTTCTGACGGCGAAAGGGTTGACTAGTTCTTTCAAGCTCTTTCCCGCATGATGAGGATGAGTATGAAAAGAACTGTAAAAACCTTGGTCGGTGTTGATTTATTGGGTTCCCACGAATCATCTGTCGAATTGTGTAAGCGCATCAAGTTTGAAAACCAGGAGTGGGTGTTTGTTCATGCTCTTCCGGTCCTTCCTTGGTATGTTCCCGGAATGTTTCCGCAAATCATTCCTGTAGCAGAAACCATTGATGTCCTTCAAGATGCCGGTAGGCAGGCGCTGAAAAAGGCGCGTGAAATGGTGGAGGACAAACCATCAACCGATCACATGCAAGAAGGTGATGCAGCTACATTGATCTCTCGCTTTGCTCAAGATGAAAATGCTGAATTAATCGTCGTAGGGTCTGGGCATCCAAAAGGCGGTCTGCTATGGAAGCTGGGGAGTGTCTCCCGAGCCCTATCGATCGAAGCGAAACAGTCTCTCTTGGTGGCAAAATTGCCGTCTTCGAAGACCGGACCGGTTCATGCCGTGTTTGCTACTGACCACTCGGAATATGCGAACCGTGCATTGGATCAACTGATTTCATGGAATCCTCTGGGGTTTTCACAAATTGATGTTGTCACTGCTTACGAGGTGAATCCCTCGACAACTGCCATGTTGAAGCGAGATACCTCCGTTGATCTAGAATTTCAGGACTGGGTTCGGGATCACTGCCTCAAAGAATCGGCAAAAGTAGCGGAAAAACTGAAGTCGCTGGCACCAGAGATTAACGTGATTGTGGAAGAAGGTGAGTCCAACGAAGTCATTCGAAATGCAATGACATCGAGCGACGCCGATCTGTTGATCATGGGCGCCCAGGGTCATGGATTTCTGGACAGATTGGTGATCGGCAGTACGTCACATCATCATTTTGTTGCCGAGCCGTATCCGGTTCTCCTGCTGAGGCTACCGGCTGAGCTAGTCCCCGAAAAGTAAACCATTCTGGACGGCATAAGGAACTCCTAGTCGACAATTCAACGTTTGATCTACCGTACGTTTACACCGTAATAAGGGGAGAAAATATTAAATGACAAAATCAAGATTCAGGCTATTTGCAAAGAGTGCGGCAGCCGTAGCATTTGCCTCACTGACAGGGTTGGCTTTTGCCGGGATCACAGAACCAACTAAAACCGGTTGGTATCTACCAACCAGTGCGGCGACCGCATCAATTTCAGCCATCCAAGGGTTTATGCGGCCCGTGGCGAGTCTGTTGCTCTTTGATGCAGCAGTCGAAGACGAACTGGCTCTGACCGCCAAGCAACGAAAAATGCGTGACAGCGATACGATCTACGCATCGCTGACTGCCGCACAAAGACTCCGGCTTACTCAAATCGTCATGAATTTGCAAGGTAGTACGATTCTTGGCGATCCTGATATGCAATCACAGCTTGGCCTAAGCGAGAAGCAGCAAAAGGACTTGGAAGAAATTCAAGAAGCCACAATGCAGAAATTCAGGGACTTACGGAATCCGCAGACGGGCGAAATCTCAGAGGACAATACTAAAGAATTAGAAGCCGTTCGTAAAGCTGGCGATGATGCCAAGTACGCCGTGCTGACCACCGAGCAAGCCGCAAAACTCAAGACGTTGCTCGGAAAGCCTTTCGATAGAACTAGAGTTCGCGGCATTTCCTTCGCTCATTCACCGGGTGGTAAGATCGGCGATCCTGGTCCAAATGTCCCTCGTCCAGAACAACCCAAAGTTGCGGCAGGCTCTTTGGCACCTAGCTTTACCGCCAAAACAATCGATGGCAAAGTAGTCAAATTATCCGACTATAAGGGCAAAGTAATCATTCTTGATTTTTGGGCAACTTGGTGCGGACCGTGCAAACAAAGCATGCCCGGAATGCAGAAATTGAAGAACCAAGTTAAGGATCCAAAAGTCGTTTTCCTTTGGCTGTGTGTGTTCGACCAACAACCCAAGTTCAAGAAATTTGTGAAGGATAATCCTCAGTACAAGTTCAATTTTCTCTTCGATCCAGCGGGTGGAGATCCGTCAGATCAAAATGTTGGCATTCCTGGAAAGTACTCCGTGACCGGCATTCCGGCAACTTTTGTCATTGACCAGGCAGGAAAAGTAGTGTTTCGAGGCGAAGGAACCGACGGAAAAGGTCCTGACATAAGGCTTGTGAAATCGCTAAAAGCGCTCGGAATCAAGCTCTAACTAAGGTCGGTTGCCTCGGATATTCAAAAAGAAACCCGAGGCAACCCAGACGCTACAACGCCTTTTTGTAGAGAGCAAGGAGTCGCGCCCATGCCTTCTCGGCTTGTGGCTCGTTATAAACCGACGAATCCGGCGGGCACCATCCGTGAGCCGCCTTTTCGTACACTTCGATCTCGGCAGGTCGCTCGGCTTTTTCAAACGTTTCCTTCAAAGTGGTTTTGTCATTTGGTGAACGCGCATCGTCGTTAGCCGCAATTGCGACCAAGAATTGAGCCTTGCTCTTTGCCGCTAGCAGGTGCGGACTATTAGGCTGATCCGAGACCAGTCCACCACCATGGAAGGAAGCCACCGCACCAACCCGATCCGAAACACCCGATGTCCGAAATGCCATTGGTCCGCCCATACAGTAACCCTGAGTCCCAATCCTCTTCTTCTTGTCAACCGACGCTTGGGTATCGAGCCATGCGATGAACGCTTTAGCATCGGTCATATTGGTTTCGCCGTTCATTCCTTCCCTTAGGGGTCCTAGTTCGGAAAATGGAGTTGCGGTGCCTTTAGCTGCGGTGGGAGCCTTCTGCTTGCGATAAAACGGATTGACAACAAGAACCGCGTAGCCAGATTCAGCCAACCGCTTGGCCATGGTTTTGAACGAAGGACGCAACCCAAAAATGTCGGGCCAGATAATAATAGCCGGTGCCTTGCCTGTCACGGGGTGCACAAAGTAGGCATCGCAGACGCCATCCGGGGTGGTGATACTAACCTCAGATTCGGTTACCGTAGCCGCGTTGGCCACTCCAGGAAGCACCATCGCAACGCCTGCCCCTACCATGACGCCGAATTGACGCCGAGTGATCAGGCCCTTTCGCTCAAATTCTAACCGATCCTTTTCAAAACTATCTTGTTCGCACATACTGTCCCTACTTTATCCCAATCTGGCTAGGCGATAAATGCTCCGATTCAAATGATTTCTTGAGTGAGCTTGTTTTGCGGCGCCAAGGCATCCGTCAAGTGAGCTATTTGACCAAGGCGAAACAAGCTTCTCCCTGCAACAATCAAAACCTCTCTTCGCTGAAAGCTGACGACTGAAGACTGAAGGCTAAGAAAATGGCACGCCCGACTGGACTCGAACCAGCGACCAATTGCTTAGAAGGCAATTGCTCTATCCACTGAGCTACGGGCGCGTGAAGCTCTAGTTTACCGAACCAACGAAACTTACCACCCGCACAGGTAGCATTGAAGCGTGTCTGAGATCGAGATTCTGTCAATTCAGGTAGGAATGCCAAAGACTTACGACAGCGCTCTCGCTAGTGAAGTCGGGCAAGACCGATCCTGGGAATCAGGCATCTATAAATTTGGAATTGATGGTCCCGTTTATCTCAGCGAAACCAACCTCGAAGGCGACGGTCAAGCCGATTTAGTCCACCACGGAGGTCCAGACCGAGCCGTCCTCCTTTACTCTGCCGAGCATTATCTGGCATGGGAGAATCGGTTCGCGCGACCCTTGAGCTACGGGAGCTTTGGCGAGAACTTTACGGTTTCGATTGCCGACGAAAAAACGGTTTGCATTGGTGACATCTGGGTCGCGCAGGATATAGAAATTGAAGTCAGTCAGCCGAGGCTTCCATGTTTCAAGCTCGCTCGACGTCTGAATATGCCCGGACTCAACCTTGAAGTGGTCAAGAATCGAAAAGGCGGTTGGTACGCCAGAACCCTCAAGCAAGGCTCGGTCGAAGCTGGTCAAACGCTGAAGCTAGTCGAGCGACCAAACCCTGAATGGACAATTGATCGAGCATTTGAGATATACATGACCGAAAAGAAGAACTGGCAGGTCCTTCGCGAACTCCATGATCTTCCTCAACTCAGCACCCTCTGGAAGGAATCGCTGATGAAGCGACTCGAAGCTAGGTAATCCCGATGCTTTTGGTCGCAATTACGGGTTCAGTTGGCAGCGAGAAGTCGAAGACTTTGGCCCAATTTGCGGACAGGGCAACTGGGCTCGGATATTCGGTTGATGGCTTTGTTTCGGTAGCTTGCGATCGCCCAGTTTCCGATAAAGGCGCACTTTCGTACACTTTGTATTGGGTCAAAACCGGCGAAGAAACCTTGTTTGCCTCTCGTCACCAAAGTGGCGGGTATGAGATTGAGGCGGCAACGATTCAAAAATTATCCGATTGGTCTCAACAATTAACGAGTCATGACGTGATCGTGCTCGATGAATTTGGTAAGTGGGAAGCCGAAGGCAATGGGTTGATTGACATTTGGCCCAACGTCCAGCTATCCAAGCCAAGAATGGTTGTGGTTACCCTTCGAGAGGGTGTCCAAAGCGAAGTCGAATTTCACCTTGGCAAGAAATTTGATTTGGTCATGAGCGTTGGTCCAGGATGTGACAAAAAGCTCATTTCAACCCTGATCGAGTTGAGAGAGTGGGAGCACATTGGTGTTTATGGTGCCGGATCTGGGGCAATCGAATGGTCGGTAGGGTCGTGGCTCCATGCCACCAAGTTTCCTTTCACCGGAACGGTAATGGGAGCTTTGCAAGCCGCTGTTCTTGCATTGGTATCCGAAAGAATGTCCCGCAAGTCACTAACCGTTTGGGTCAGCCTAATCTCAGCCGGAATTAAGGCAATGTCCTCTGCTGGTGCCCGGATCACTCCGACAATTGCCATAACCGTTCAGGGTTTCCTGTTTACAATCGGAGCCATGATATTTCGATGGAGTCGGCTTGGCATTGCAGTTGGGGCATTTCTCGTGGGAGTCTGGGCGGCATTGCAAGGCTTCTTCATTCAGGTCCTTTTGCTCGGCAAATCTCTCGAAAAAGCTTGGGATGCTAGCATTCACTATCTTGCCAAAGAGACAGGCATCGCAGCGCCTAGCTTCTGGCTGATGGCCATTGTTTTAGCCTTGGTTAATGGTGCAATTTCAATGGGAGTAACCCTCGCCGTGACCGGGAAGCGGAACAACCATAGGGCAAAAATTGAGCAAATGATGTTTGCAGCCAATAGCCCCGAAAGGAGTAAGAACAGTTCCATTTTTGGTGACGTTGTCAGACCGATATTCTGGTTCCCGCTGGCTATCGTGGCAATCATACTACTGGTTGGGCGGGAGCAACCGCTTCACATCGTTTGGATGGCTCTCCGAGCCGTTGCCATCATCCTTGCTGTTAATGGACTCGCTCGCTTAGTGAAAGCTGAACGCATCAACGATTGGCTGGCCCGAAAGGGACATTGGGGACCAGCAATCGCCTTAAGGTCAGCTGCGCGAAAAACTAACTCGCCACGTGAATAACGGGTCGCAGGTTCGGGTCACTTTCTATCCGTCGAAGGATCTCTCGAGTAAGAGGGGCAATGTCACCTTCACCCGAAAAGAGAAACTTCATGAGGTAAGCCCCTGGCCCTCGCTCACCCCAGTTAAAGTATGCGTGGGCTCGCTTACCACTGAGCGCTCCGAGGTGCATCATGAGGGCAGCAAGTGAGTTCGGTACGGCAACACCAGTTGCCCTTAGAACCTTATAGCCCTCAACTTCGTAGCCTCGCACTGTCAGGGCACCTGTAAAGTTGGAGGCATCTAAAATTTTGACCTCAACGAACAATATGGGCTCATTTGGTCCGATATCATGGTCCCGCCTAGTCTCAAGCTCTTTGCGCTGATACTCTTCAATATTCTGACCTTCAGGTCGGTTTGGAATGATCCGAAGATGGTTGCCTGCTGCAGTCGCTAATCGAACGAATTCGAGAGCCTTAAGGTCGAGTTCCACGCTACTGACGCGCAACTCCAAAGTCCGCCATATCCGAGAAATAAAGGAAACAAGAACAATTCCAAAGATGAAAACTCCCGCAATCTTAATACCTTCCGGCTTTTCGTAGATGTTGATTGCCGTTGTGTACACGAAGATGACGGAAATTATCCCGTATCCCCACTTCATCTTTTGGCGCTTCTTCATTGCCGAAATAGTTGACGCTATTGCAGCCGAAGTCATGAGCATCAATACGCCTGTGGCATACGCTCCTGCCTGGGCTTGAGTACTTGCTTTAAAAATGATCGTTACGGCAAAGGCAATAAAGGTGAAAATGAGTACAAGCGGTCGATTAGCCTTCGTCCATTCAGGAGCCATTCCGAACTTGGGTAGATATCGAGGAACGAGATTTAGCAGTCCTGCCATGGCCGAGGCTCCAGCAAACCAAAGAATGAGGATTGTGCTGATATCGTAAAACGTTCCGAATGTAGGTCCAAAAAATTCATAGGCCAAGTAAGCCAGGGCCCGCTCATATGCCTGCCCACCTTTCGCAAACTGAGCCTCGGGAATCAGCATAGTGGTGACCAGGCTTGAACCGATCAGAGCAACACTCATGATGATTGCCGCAGTTAACAGCAACTTTTTGGTATTTTTGATCCGACCAACCGGATTTTCTTCGGTGTCTCTTTTATTTCCCTTTACCAAGGTCATGACCGAAACTCCGGTTTCAAACCCTGACAGTCCAAGGGCAAGTTTTGGAAAGATAAATGCAGCCGCCAAGAAAAGCATCACTGGATTACCGTTGTGATACTTAGGCGTCATGAGCTTGGTGTGCCAATCGGCAAAGTATTCCGGATTCTTAAGGATCGTGAAAAGCCCGTGACCAATAACAATTCCATTTAGAAAAAGGTACGCGACGACAAGTATCACTGCGATACTGACGGCTTCCTTAAATCCTTTAAGGAAGACAATTGAAAGAGAGAAAACCAGGCAAAGGGTAATTGCAACTTGGTTTCCGTGCAGATGAAGATTAAAGTGCTGCGTCAAATATTGGTTTTCAATAATGTGGACGGCAGCGTCAGCTGCCGACAGGGTTATAGTTATGATATAGTCTGTCGCCGCAAAACCTAACAAAACGAGTATGAAAGCTTTGCCTTGCCACCAGCTTAAGAGTTTTTGAAGCATCGCGATCGAACCAGATCCGTGAGGACTCTCTTGGGCAACCCTGGCATAGATTGGGTAGGCACCAAAAAGGGTCAAAAGAACCAAAATAATGGTCGCAAATGGTGAAAGGTATCGTGCGGCTTCAAACGCGATGAACGGTTGGTAGCCCAGGGTCGAAAAGTAATCGACACCAGTAAGGCACATGACTTGCCACCAAGGATGTACTTTGTGCTTTTTATCGTGCTTCCCCGGTTCTGGCTCGTGAGGACCAGCAGGTTCATCTACATGACCTTCCAAAAGCCACTTTGCAAGCTTCGAGCGCTTCGTGGTCTTCGAGGACGACGGTAACTTTATTTCCATACAGACATGCGCTTGGCGCTTTTATTTAGGATAGCTCATCCCAACACAAAGATACGAAGCATCAGGACTTCCCGATTCACTTTTGAAGACTTCGAGAAAGAACAAATTGTCACAGATTCTCGCATCTCAAATTCGGGCTCGCTCAGTAGATCGGTAAACTGAAATAGATTCATGGCGAACTATATCTGTAGCGTAGGAATGGAAGTCCACGCGGAGCTGGCAACAAAATCAAAAATGTTCTGTCGTTGCCAAGTTGCTTTTGGCGGAGAGCCCAACACCCGAACCTGTCCGGTATGTCTTGGCTTACCGGGCGCAATGCCTGTTCCCAATCGGGTGGCAATTGAGATGGTCATCAAGACTTCTCTTGCGTTGAACTGCAAGATCGCAATGAATAGCATCTTCCACAGAAAGAACTACTTCTATCCTGACCTGCCCAAGGGTTACCAGGTTTCGCAATACGGAGAAGAGAATCCCCTTGGGTATCACGGCTACCTCGATATTCCTGCCGCAAACGGTGGAACGAAGCGAATTGGCATTCGAAGAGTCCATTTGGAAGAAGATACGGGCAAACTCATGCATCTACCAAGTGGTGGAAGTGGCGTGGATTACAACCGGGCCGGAACTCCGCTGATGGAGATCGTAACTGACTTCCCACCCGATATTAGTAACGGTGATGAAGCCAAGGAGTATCTCTCCCAGCTACGACAGATTTTGATGTATCTCGGAGTTTGCGACGGAAAGATGGAAGAAGGTTCTCTTCGATGCGAGCCAAACATTTCTATCCGACCAGAAGGCCAAAAAGAGCTCGGAGTCAAATCTGAACTGAAGAACCTCAACTCATTCCGATCTGTTCAAATGGGTATCGCGTTCGAAGTTCGACGCCAATCTGCGATGTTGGATGCGGGTCAGAAGGTTCTTCAAGAAACTCGAGGTTGGAATGAACAAAAAGATTCGTCATTTGCCATGCGCCTCAAGGAATCGGAAAACGACTACCGCTACTTCCCGTGTCCCGACTTGGTGCCGATGCAGTTCTCCGAAGAATACATTGAGGGACTTCGGTCCTCGTTGCCCGAACTCCCCCTTGCGAAGTTCATGCGCTACCAAAACGACTACAGCCTTAGTGATTACGATGCAAATCTTCTCACCAGCGACGTTGAATGGGCACAGTGGTTCGAAGAAGCAATCGCCAAGGGAGGAGAGCCAAAGGCAATATGCAATTGGATGAACTCCGAATTCGCAAAGCTGATCAATGAAGAAGGCATTCGTGCCCAACAAAGCAAGATCACACCGGACCATCTGGTTGAATTGACCAAATTAATCGCCGACAACACGATTAGCGGAAAAATTGCCAAGCAGGTGTTCTTGGATTGTTATAAAACTGGAAAAATGCCGAGCGAAGTGGTCAAAGCAAGCGGAGCTACACAAATTAGTGATGATTCAGAAATTAAGCCAATAATAGAAGCGGTGCTTGCCAAAAACCCCGACGTTGTCGAAAAATTTAGGGCTGGACAAGTCAGTGTTCGCGGATTTTTGGTTGGGCAAATCATGAGAGAGAGCCAAGGCAGAGCAAATCCTGGAATTGTGAATAAATTGCTCGACGAATTGTTACAATAGGAATAACGATGGGAATTATCGCTGCTACTGCATTCATCCTGGCAACTCAAGGCGCGCCTAAAATTGTCACGAAGTCAGAAGGAATGGCTTCCGAAGCTCGTTTGAACGAAATTTGGGATCACATCGATAATCGCTTCATCACTCAGTCTGACGTTTGGTTTGATTTAGGCGAGTTTCCATCCTGTGTCGCATTGCTCAAAGTTCAAACCGGCTACTCGCCGGATGATTACGAAATGATGACCAATCTTGGTTGGATGCTCGAAAACATTGAGCGAAACGATGAAGCTAGGGCGGTCTATTTAGACTTTGGAACTCGGCACCCAAAGATTGGCGATGCGATGTATGCCCTCGGACTATCCTATTCGATCAAGAAGGAATATGCTGAGGCCATCAGGGTTTTGGAGCCTACATTGGTCAACAATCCAAGTCCAAACACTTATCGAACCCTGGCTCGATCATACGAAATGCTCAAGAAACCCTTGGATGCAATAAGAATTTGGGAATTGGAGCTAAAGAGGTTTCCAGACGAACTTTCAGCTATCGCAAACATAAAGCGCGTGAAAGCAAAAATGGCTGCTGGCGGAAAATAACTACAGATTGTTAAAACCTTTGAACTTAGCCTAATCTCACTCTTCTGCGATTTGTTCCAAAAATATTACATTTTTACAAAAAGTGTGATATGTTATATCTATGTTAGGTGATAAGGCTAAGCATGCCGTTAAATACAGCTGTCTTTGCATTGGAATTCTGGCGATTATTAGTTGCGCTCCTCCCCCCGATAAACCCAAACTCTATTTCGAATTTGGTAAGTCAAATGATGGTATAGGAATAAGTGCCGCACCACTACTAGCGCACACTTCTCTGAATCCAAATATGGAGGTTCGATTGGTGTTTTTCGGGGATTGCACAACTTGTAGCATGATTCATGTTGATGAGTTCAAAGCACAAGACAGGCTCGGGCACCCAATGGTGCTAGTTTTTCCAGACGCCGATAGTTTGAAGCTTGCAAAACCAAAAACGAAATTACCCTGCGTAATAGATCAAGGCCGAAAGTTTGCAAAATTGCTAAAGGCTGACTACACGCCGAGATCCTATATTCTCGATCGAAAATTTGTGGTGGTTGCAGCTGAAACAGGAAATAGCCATTATGATCAAAATTATTTTTAGACCGTCAAAAAGAGCCTTTAGTCTTATCGAGATAATGGTTTGCCTAGGAATTATCGCTATTGTTTGCGCCATTACGTTTCCAATTGCTTCAGCGGCGAAGCTGAGTGCGAAAAAGGCGACTGTAAAGAATGCGTTGCATCAGATTTACTTGTCGCTAGCTCTCTATAGACAAGACTACGATGGAACGGAGCTTCAAGGGTCGGCCTCCGAACTCGGGCTTCCCAATGTTGATCAATTTTACTTTTACCGGCAAGCAAATCACCTTAAGTATCCAACCTATGTTGTTCGTTTTGAATCTGGACCGATCTACTATCCAATGGACAAGAGCAATTGCTTTGTACCTACTACTGAGTCATTTTGTATTCGCAAACTTAATCGCTGGCTTGACTACAACAAACGAATGTTAGGCAATTCTGTTATAGTTGGAGATTTTCAATTTTCAGAGTCTTGTTCGGACTACATGTCACCGACATGTGTGCAGTCTGGACTAGGCGTAAATCTCGTCGGTTCGCTTGTTTCTAAAAAGAATACAGGCTCGGTCTCGGAAGGTTATTGGTGGAATCCATGAAGAAACTTAACGATAGAAGAAAAGTCGTCACTCTGACACTTGGTCTCTCGACCTTGCTGTCCTCAACTATGGGCATTGCTTATGCTGCATGCCCACCCTCAGAAACTGTTCCTTGCAGCCTAAATGTTGCGATAAAGGAAGCCTATGGTTGTGGTACGTATGGCAACATTTGCTGTGAGTATTACACTTGGCGATGCCCAGGCTCATCAACCACGTACACAGTATGGACTCCTCATGCCGGCTGGGCATGCCAAATAAATTTGGTTGGTGAAAAATGGTGTATGGATGCCACCCCTCCTGGAGGCGGCGGTTAACCGTAGGGGCCTAGTATTGATTGCAACTTCGTTCGCTTTGATCGGAGTTGCAATTTTCTTCGCGGTTAGTGCGAAGCACTCTCTAGCCGGGCAATTGCAAAATTGCCTTAACAAGGCGGGTGATTGTCAATTGTCAATCGTTGGTTCCGGTCATTTGCTAACGAAAGAGGAACAAAAGGCTATTTTTCCTAAATTGTTCAAAAATCTGAAAGATGTTGGAGTAGATGTCGCAGGGCAATATACGTACGGTACGCACAAATATTTGGGCTTGACCTTTCCCGAAGGATCAAAGCATAGGTTGTTTGCAACCTGCCTTGTTTCAAACGGGGACGAAGATCAGGTTTCTTTGGGGAACTTAATGCGAGCCTGTCTCAGCGCCGAAACCTTTGCGAAGAAAATGCCTCGTGAATACTATTTTTCAAGATTGAATGAAGTCGTGGAGCAAGCCGTACGAGTCGGTCTTACTTCCCTTGATGATGAATCGTTCCAACCGATTGCAATCGAAAATTTTGTCGAAGGACACCGTACAATCATTGAACTTAATAGGGATCGTCCGAGTCCCAAAACATATTGGGAAGACAAGCGTTAATGCTAACAAAAGGTCACTTTAATCACCATTGGCGACTTCAGATGCCATCCTTAATGGCTGCTGGCGGAAAATAACTACAGATTTCTTATGCAGGTTGACATCAATATCCATGTCCAACCTAAGTCTTCTCAGGCTAAAATCCTTTTAGAAAGTGGCACTATTCGCGTTTGGGTCAACGCTCCACCTGTCGATGGTGAGGCAAATGACGCAGTCGTCAAGTTGTTTTCTAAGGCTCTGAAGGTTGCGAAGAGTAAG
>JBAXBU010000049.1:0-24611 GCA_037141835.1 Armatimonadota bacterium
CCGGGTCGCAAAGGCAAGCGAGGTCGCAAGGCCAGATCATCCGTTGCAGTCAGCCCAGAACTCGCAGCTGCAATTAGTAGCATCCCAGCTGGCTTTAGGCTCGGATATGGTCCTGATGGATCAATAAAACTCGTAAAAACACGAGTTCGTACCAAGAAAGGCGCGTAACGTGCCACAATTAATATCGGTTGCCTTAGTAGCTCAGTGGTAGAGCAGCTGTTTTGTAAACAGCTGGTCGCGGGTTCGATTCCTGTCTAAGGCTCCAGTATTAAACCAACCTTTAGTCTCTTTCAGGCTCTAATCTCTATGATCCTTCTGACCGCTTACGCATTCATCCTTCCTGACAAGATTGGCCAAGCACTAGATGCATGTCGAGCCGTCCGTGCAGCATCTGTTCTAGAACCAGGATGCGAGCGATATGATTTCTTTCAGAGCCCTGATGACGAAACACGAATAGTATTTGTCGAAGAGTGGTCTAGTCGACCTGACCTTGATCTCCATTTCCAGCAAGACGCCTTTCAACAATTCATGGCGAAGATGGAGAGCTACTTTTCAGCCCCGCCTGAGATTCGAATCTTTGATTCCAGCCTCATGTCTTAGCCCGTCATTGTTAGCCGGTTTGAAATCGTGCTAGGGCCTCGCGGAACTCTCTGATTTCTGTACATTTGATGAGTAAGCTTTCGTTGATCGCTGAATCGTAATCACTGGTGGCTCGACCACCAACAAAAATTGGAAAGGTTGCTCCGACTAGATCCCTTAAATGAGCTAATTCTATGGGAACTTGAGGATCATTAACCGGATACACGATACTCAAAGCAATGGCTTTCGAGCCGCTTTGAAGCGCGGCTCTTGCAATTTCATCCGCAGGAAGATTTGGACCCAGATAGGTAACATGCCAAGATTCTAGACTGGCGATAACTGATATGATTAAAGCACCAAGCTCGTGAATCTGCCCCCTTGGTGTCGTGATTACTATCCTGGCAGCATTACCGGAAACCGGAATTGAAGTCCTCAGCATCTCCAAATTTGTTCTCAGAACAGCAGAAACCATATGCTCTTGGGCGATCGAAATTGTCTTTTCAAGCCATCGATGCTCAACAATCGAAATGAGCGGGATTACCACTTTTTCTATGAACGCTTGAGCTCCTAAAGAAGTCGCTCCTCGCAGAAGACATTCTCTTAATCCGTCTTCATCAAGGCTCTCAATGGCAGAAATACATACATTAATGATGAACTCCGATGTCTGCCCTTCTCCAGTTTCGATTCTCTGAAATAAAGGTTCTTTCGTTTTTGCAAACAGTCCCCTGAGTTCATCATTGGTCAGTTGAGCAGCCTGACTAATGCTGTGCCCTGAATCAACCGCATGCTTCAATAATCGAAGTCTCGTAACGTCGGCCTCGTCATACAACCGTCGGTTTGTTTCTGTTCGAGTGGGGCCACTTGTATGCTGCCGGCGTTCCCATGCCCGGATCGTGTGCTGCGACAAACCTGTCATGGTCGCGACAGTCCGTATGGTGTATTTCATTCGTGGGAACCTGATTGTATATTCCTTGTCTAGATTTTGTCAACCTACAAAGATATCATGCAGGACAAACAGAGACTCCTTTTCAATAATTAGACAAAAATATGACAAATTCTAGACACTTTTTTAAGTTCTTTGGCGTAGAGCATGACAAGAGTTCACTGGAGACGAAATAATCGGCTGGATACCTCCCCCATTAGCTGTTCGTCAAAGGTGGCTCCCCTATTAGAGAAAAAATGAAAATTACCAAAATGATCGCAATCGTTGCTTTAGTCGGCACAGTCGTTAGCCAAGCTTTCGCGACTGGAAAATCTGACATCGTCGACACCGCAGTAGCAGCCAAAGGATTCTCAACTCTTGTTGCCGCAGTTAAGGCAGCCGGCCTCGTTGACACTTTGAAGGGCGAAGGTCCGTTCACGGTATTCGCACCAACTGACGAGGCATTCAAGAAGCTTGAGAAAAGCAAGCCTGGAACCATCGCAATGCTTTTAAAGCCAGAGAACAAGAAGACTTTGATTGCAATTCTTACCTACCATGTTGTGCCAGGAAAGGTACTCGCAAGTGACGTAATGGGACTTAAGAACGGAACCAAAGTCAAGACGGTGAATGGCAAGACAATTACCATTAGCAATAAGCATGGCGTTTCTATCAACAAGTCAAAAGTTGTAAAGACTGACATTGAGTGCACCAATGGTGTCATTCATGTTATTGACACAGTCTTGCTTCCCTAAGGCTTGGACTGCCATTTCGCAACCTATCGGAGTATTAAGTCAATGATGACTTCAAATAACAATCAACATTCCACTTCACTTCGACCTTCTGAAGGTCGAAGTGTAGTGCCGGATACAACAACCAACTTGATACATGAAGTCAAATTGGGGCAAAAAGCACTTGATGTACTTTACGAAATTGGATTTGAAGAAGGAGATGATCTAACCGATGTTCTTTTGGTTGATATTGTTTCCGTGCCTGGAGGTGGCCCCAAAGTTGCCAAAGAAATCCTTCAATTTAGAGAAAGCAAACTTACAAGGGAATTTTCCCTTAAGTTCACCCAAGATGAGCACTGGACAATCTTGCATCAACTCATATCTATTTCCAGAGTTCGGACTCAGAATGTGATCACAAGAATGAATCCGCAAACGGTTATAGAATTTGTAAACCTAAGTTCGGAATTCATTCTCTCCACTCGATGTTGTGGAAGGGAAACATACGACGAAGTTTTCGGACTTCAATGCGATATGCGCAAGATTTTGCTAAAAAACCCTAACGTTTCTTATGAGCAACTCATGGAAGCAATTGCTTCTTAAAGGCAATACCTAGCCATCACCTCACACTAACAATTCATTCTCAACACTCAATATTTCCTGACCCTTTCTACAAGTCCATGACAAATCTACTCATCCTATCAACAACTCTACTTCTCGCAAATTCATCCATCAACTTGGGTCAATCGAAGCCACCATCAGATTCCCCATACGTACTGGTGAAGACAGAAAAATACTCATTCGAGATTCCGCGTGGGTGGACCGTAGGTGAAGAAACACCTTGGGGAGCCCGCGACATGGTCCCAACTTCGGGCACCGGAAAACTTGGAGCCATGACTGCAGGACCTACAAAAGCCAGTTGGGATGAACTCTATAAAACCAGCCTGTACTTTATTCAGCGAGAAGAAAAAGGAAAGGCAACTCCCTTTCGTACGGGCAAAACAAAACAAGGCTACGAATGCATGAGTTTTGAAGTAGCTTTGGCGTCAGGCTTTGTAAACAGAAGATTTACCTTGCTTAAGGATGGAAGTGGCAATGCCCTTGCATTGTCGGTAAAAATTCCTTCCCAAGCTCAAGAGAAACAATATCTTGCAGACTTTCAACGGATGGTTGATACAGCTAAATTAAAGTCCTAGAATAATAAGTGACAACTTAAATTCGCTAAATTTGAACTTTCGGCGTATAGTGGGTTCATGGCATATGAAAAACTGCGTGTGGGGTCCAAAATTGTCGAGAAGGAAACCGGAAACGAATATGAAATTGAGCTCGTAGGCGATGCCGGTCAGGAAGGCTACTCTTATGAGCTTTATCCAACTTTCGCCAAGGAAATTCACAGTTGTCAGATTGGGCTCGAAGAAACCTATCCATTTGCGGTGGTTAAAATTGACCGGGCCTGAAACTGGCACTTTAACCCGACAGCTAATTTCAAGGGATGGAGAACTGTAATCTCCATCATAATCATTCTATCAAGCGAGGCACAAGGCGTTACGGAAAGTACTTTACTCCGGGAAAAGTTATTGGAATTGCCGTCCTGTTGTTTGTGGTGGTTCCTACTTGCATGACGCTCAAATATGGTGGCGAAGCAACTCTAACCATTGAAACCGACAAAGAGGTTCCCTTCGAATTTGTCCTTGCGCCCGGAAAAGGATCTGATGATGGTGCACTTCTCGTCGATTGTCGGATCAGTGTTAACAAAGGAATCGGCAAGTTCGTAACCGGCTCTCGCGAGAACATGGACGCCTATGGATTTCCTGCCATATTTTTCACTCGATACTCCCGAAGACTTGTCGTTGAAATAGTCAATCGCCATGGCGAGATCGAAAAGCAAAGATATTCCAATGGAAAGAAGGCGATTCACCTTGAAACACGAGATGATCCTTCGGCCCCAAATGGGAAGCGCTATTTTGTCCTTGCCGACAATCCCTAAATTTCAATCTTGACAGCTGCCTGTATGAAAAGTGGGTGCTCTTGTAAGTATCTATGGTTAGAATGAGACTTCAACCATCTTGGCGCGGTATCGTTGACATTGAATTCGCCCAAAAAAGGAATTATCAAAAATGGACTTCGGAAATCTTAAACGCCCTTCACGACGACAAATACTTCAAGCTACCGGCACAGTTGTAGCTGGTTCAATGCTTCCCAACTTAGGATTTGGCTCTGTCCACATCTCAGGAAACGAAACAATTCAGGTCGCACTTGTAGGGTGCGGAGGTCGTGGTGGTGGCGCGGCAGCTAACGCAATGTCAGCAAAAGCAGGTGACCTTAAGTTAGTAGCCATGGCCGACGTGTTTACTGATCGACTGGAATCAACTCATGGCAATTTGGTCAAAGATTTTAGCTCGAAAATGGATGTTCCAAAAGAGAAGCAATTCATCGGATTTGATGCCTATAAGCAAGCAATGGATTGCTTGAATCCAGGTGACATTGTCATTCTAACGACTCCTCCTGCATTCCGATGGGTTCATTTCCAATATGCGATTTCCAAGAAGCTCAATATCTTCATGGAGAAGCCGCTAACAACTGACGGATCAACCAGCCGAAGGATGCTCAAGCTTGCCGACGAATCAATTGCTGCTGGTCTTAAGGTCGGAGTTGGACTAATGTCTCGCCACGCGGTAAATCTTCAACAACTTCATGATCGAGTCAGCAATGGTGAGATTGGCGAAATTCTTTATATGCGCGGCTACCGAATGCATGGTCCAGCAGCATCGTTCGAATCAACCAAGAAGCCAGATAATATGAGCCACTTGGAGTATCAAATCCGGCGTTTCCACAGCTTCATTTGGGCTAGTGGAGGTTGCTTTAGCGACTTCTACATCCACCATATCGACCACTTGTCTTGGATGAAAAATTCTTGGCCCGTAAGTGCCCAAGCATCGGGTGGACGACACTATCGTCAAAACCGAGATGGACAAGCTCTAGTTGACCAGAACTTCGATAACTATTCGGTCGAATACACTTTTGCCGACGGAACGAAGTTCTTCTTCGATGGTCGATGTATTGAAGGCGCCCATGGACAATTCTCGAGTTATGTCCACGGTACGAAGGGATCTGCTATTGCGGCACGAAACGGTGACTGTAATGGTCCATCAGCCATCTACAAGAATCAAACAATGACCGGGACCCCGAATTGGGTATCCACAGATAAGAGCAACCCTTATCAAAACGAGTGGGAAGTCCTTGTAAAAGCGATCAAGAATAACCTCCCGCATAACGAGGTCAAGAGAGGCGTTGCTGCAAGCCTTACTTGTTGCATGGGCAGAATGGCAGCTCATACGGGCCAGGTCATCACCTATGACCAAATCCTGAACGATACGCACGAATTTGCACCGATGGTTGATCGGTTGACTTCAACATCCGATTCACCGTTGATGCCACTCGCAAACGGGTTGTATCCAGTTCCCCAACCAGGGATTGTTACCGACCGAGAATATTGATTCTAATCGGCGGAGGCATTCTTGATGAATGCCTTCGCCCTTGGATAATGCTGGAGCAATCGACATCGATCGCGCTCATCCAGCAAAGTTAATGCCGTTGACAAGGGATCAGTTGTAAATCCATCTTTGGCAATAACGGTCGATTGCAAACGCATTGTCAAACCCTGTCCTGTACTAGGATCGACTACGTGGGAATACCTTTTTCCATCAATCACCACAAACTGTTCTGTATCGCCCGATGATGAAATTGCGCAATTATGCAGCATCATTTCGCTGGATTTATTGTTCGGAATACTAACAGTCCAGCCTTTTGTTTTTGGTGGTGAATCGCCCAAAACTAAGTCACCACCCATTTCAATTAGGGCGCTCTTAATTCCATTTTTCCGAAGTACTTTCAGAGCTTCATCAGATGCATAGCCTTTGGCAATACCTCCCAAATCTAACTTCATGCCATCTTCCGATAAGGTAACTGTGTGGTCTCTTCCATTGAGCTTAACTTTTCGATAACCCACTAGTTTTTTGGCTGATTCAATCAAAGCTGAATCGGGAAGTTTCCCATCCTTTCTCGCCTTCCTCCATAGTTGAACTAATGGTCCGACGGTTACATCAAAAGCCCCACCTGTTTGCCTTGAAATGGTTTGACTTCGCTCTAGTACTCGATACAAGTCATCGGAAACTTTGACCGCCGTGCCTTTGGGCTTCGCGCAAAGCAACATAAGTTCGCTCTTAGGCCGATAATCGCTCATGATTCCATCAAGCTCGGCAATACGCTTAAAAGCAGCTTCGCATGCCTTTTCCGCAACGAGTTTGTCCGTAGCGTAGACAACCAGTCGCGCGTCTATACCCATGTGATACTCAACTAGGGTAAAACGGGTTAGTTCCGTTGGCTCCTGTAATGGTTGAGCATGAGGAGCGGAAGCACACATAACCATGAGAAATGTAATGAGCCCTTTGACGCGTCGAGTTGGATCGGTTTTAACGATCGGGCTTTTTCTTACTTTTACAAACGGCACCATTGCTTCCTCAAATCTTCAAGCCCCAGAGACCAAACGAACCTCTTATGAGGAAAGCCTTCCGGGTTCCGTCGTAAAAATCAAAATGATGCCAATTTCTGGCGGACCAACAAAATTAGCCGGAACAGATACGACGGTTAAACCATTTTACATCGCAAGTACCGAAACAACTTGGGAAGCATTTGATGTTTTTCTCGCCAGTGGCCCGCCTTCCAAGCCTTATGATCAAACCGTTTTCAAAGTTGACGCAGTTGCCCGACCAAGTCGCAGCTATCACCTTCCTGATCATGGCTGGGGTCATCGCGGTTATGCGGCAATCAGCATCACGTACGATTCGAGTGATATGTTCTGCCGCTGGTTATCTTCGGTAACGGGAAAGAAGTACCGACTACCAACCGAAGCCGAATGGGACATGGCTTGTCGAGCTGGAGCAAAGGAACCATGGAAACTCGATGCAGCTTCAATTGCTAAGCAGTCCTGGAATGCCTCGAACTGTGAAGATGAAACAAGTATGCCGGTAGCAACCAAAGCGGCAAACGCATTTGGACTTTTTGACATGCTTGGGAATATTGGCGAATGGGCGGTCGATGCCAGTGGCAAGCCGGTTCTTTGCGGTCCAACATTTCTTGACCCAGTGACAAAAGTTTCCCCAAGCGAACGAAAACGGTGGGCACCAGCTTGGCAAGAGTCGGACCCGCAGATTCCGAAGAGCCGATGGTGGCTCTCCGATGGTCCGTTCTGCGGCTTCCGAGTTGTTTGTGAAGGCTGATGTTATCCGCCACCATTGCACTAATGGCTATGGGTTCAGAAGTTCTTCATTTCGCTTCAAGTAAAGGCCCAGGGAAAGGAAAGCATATTGTCATGCTTGCCGGTGATGAAGAATATCGTTCGGAAGAAATGCTTCCACAACTGGCAAAAATTCTATCCAACCGATACGGCTTTGAATGCACGGTCGTCTTCTCTCAGAATGATCGTGGCGAGATTGACCCCGATAACCAAATTAAACAACCCGGTATCGAAGCCCTAAAGAAGGCTGATGTTTGCATCATGATGCTTCGATTTAGGCATTGGGATGACACCTCAATGCAGCACTTTGCGGATTACTATTTGGCAGGCAAGCCAATCATTGCAATCCGAACAAGCACACACGCCTTTGCGTATCCTGCAGATTCGACCAGCCCATTCAAAGACTACAGTTGGAACTCAAAAACCTGGCCAGGTGGCTTTGGAAAACAAGTGCTTGGAGAAACGTGGGTCAGCCATTGGGGCAACCATGGATCCCAAGCAACTCGCGGACATATAGTCTCTTCCCACCAACTTATGCATGGCGTCGAAAACCTATTTGGCACTACCGATGTCTACGAAGCATCACCGCCACCGGACGCTGAAATCCTGGTCAGAGGCGAAGTAGTATCGGGCATGAAATCAACGGATGAGCCCGCAACTGGCATGAAACGAACTAGTTCGGGAAACGAACAACTTCTCAATAAGCCGATGATGCCAATTGCATGGGTTCGGGAGCCAATGAATTCGGCAAAGCGAACCAACAAAATCCTGACCACTACAATCGGCGCTGCAACTGATTTTCTGAATCCAGGCTACCGACGCTTCTTAATTAACAGCGTGTTTTGGGCGGCAAATCTTGAAGTTTCGAAAGTAACAAATATTGACCTAGTCGGAAAATATGAACCATCCAAATTTGGATTCGGTGGATTTAGAAAAGGAGTAAAACCTTTGGACCACCTTGAACTAACCGTAGGGCATTTATAGCCGCTCATCATCTAGGAAACGCTTCCAATCCTTCGCTTTCCGATTTTCTTTGGCAACAGGTCTGCCAATCAAACCGTCATTAAGTCCAATGGAACCCGAAAAACCCTTAGAGGCAAAGCAAGGGATCTTGAAAGTGCTAGGACCTGGACTCATTACGGGGGCGTCGGATGACGACCCTAGTGGCATCGCGACCTACTCACAAGCAGGAGCTCAATTTGGGTTTGGAATGCTTTGGATCATGCCAATGGCTTATCCGTTGATGGCCGGAATTCAAGAAACCTGCGCCGATATTGGCAGAGTAACCGGGCATGGAATAGCGGGAAATCTTCGCCGCTACTATCCCAGATGGCTTTTGCTGACCATGGTGATCATGTTAGCCGCCGCAAACACCATTAATTTAGGTGCCGATATCGGAGCAATGGGAGACGCGGTTACCCTGTTGGTGGGAGGTCCCAGGCTCCTTTGGGCGGGAATCATCGCAGTTGGGTCTTTGCTCCTCCAGGTATTCGTCCCCTATCATAAATACGTTTCCTTTCTCAAATGGACAACGATTTCGCTCTTTTCGTATGTTGCCACCGCGTTCGCGGTCCATACCGATTGGGGCGAAGTACTTTATCGAACGGTTGTACCGAACCTCACACTCAACTCAGCTTCAATTACCCTTATAGTTGCAGTACTTGGCACGACAATCAGCCCGTACTTGTTCTTCTGGCAAGCATCGGAAGAAGTGGAAGACGTTCACTTGAATAAGTCGGAGAAAGTCCTCAAGTCTCACAAGGAGCAGGCACCTTTTCAACTAAAACGAATAACCCGGGACACTTATACGGGGATGGCATTTGCAAACCTAGTAGCGTTCTTCATCATAGTGGCGGTTGCATCCACCCTACATGCCAAAGGAATCACCGATATTCAATCATCTGCCCAAGCAGCTCAAGCTCTTCGTCCGGTGGCAGGCGACCTTACTTTCCTACTGTTCACCATAGGCATCCTTGGGACCGGTCTTTTAGCTATTCCGGTGCTTGCTGGCTCAGCCGCATATGCCGTCGGAGAGGCACTCCATTGGCCCTGTAGCTTAGAGCGTCAAGCAAAACATGCGAAAGGCTTCTATGCCATTCTCAGCACTGCCATATTGATCGGGCTCGCATTAAACATGTTGCATGTTAATCCGATGAAAGCTCTATTCTGGACTGCGGTTCTCAATGGAGTCCTTTCGGGTCCAATCATGATCATGGTTATGCTGATGGCCACCAATAAGAAAGTAATGGGTGACCTCACGATTAGTATAAGACCAAGAATCTTGGGCTGGGCGGCTACGGTCGTAATGATCGCCGCGGCGATAGCGATGTTCGCCTATTGGGGGAAGTAGGCGAAATGAGCCTTACTTTGCAACCAAGACTTGCGATGCCCCGTTCTTAGCAAGAGAAACGAAGGAGAAATATGCGATACCAAATGCGCCAAAAGTTGTTCGCTTGGGGCGACGATTTTACAATTCAAGATGCTCATGGTCGTGACGCCTTCTTTGTCGATGGAAAGGTATTCACGTTAGGCAAACAGCTTTCGTTCCAATCGATGAGCGGTCAGGAACTGGTATTGATTCGCCAGCAGGTCTTCAGTTGGGGACCAACATACGAAATTTATAGGGGCGGTCAGCTGTTTGCAACAGTTAAGAAGGAGCTCTTCACGTTCTTCAATTGCACATTCACGATCGACGTTCCTGGTCCCAATGACCTTGAGGCTCGAGGCGACTTCACTGATCACGAATATGCCTTTACTCGGAACGGGCAAGTCGTTGCGACCGCTTCGAAGCAATGGTTCTCATGGACCGAAAGCTACGGAGTAGACATTGCCCCCGGAGAAGATGACGTTTTGATCTTGGCCTGTACCGTGGTTATAGACATGGCGTGTCACCAAGATCACGATTCTAGTCCTGGATTCGGGTCCCTTTTGGGCGGAATCGATTAGAAGAGTTCCCTTGAGCAACTGTATAATCAAGCAGCCAATCGCTTGGGCTATGGAACTCAATGAATATCGCTTACCTGATCGCACTCATCCTCCCCATTCATTCAAGTCCTCAAAGCGCACTCAATGTAAACCAGAACGCGGCCCAAATTAGCTCTACCTCCGCAGAAGCAAAGGAGCAAGCTTGGCAGCTGCATCTCAAAATGCAAGCTGACTCACCATTCAAGGGATTACAATGGCGGGCGATGGGACCGCGCATACAGGGCAGTCGAGTCTCGTGTTTTTCAAAACCAAGTGGCAACTCGCCAATCGTTTATGTTGGCGTGGGTCTTGGTGGACTCTGGAAGTCAGCCAACAATGGTACAACCTGGACACCGATTTTTGATGGACAGGCAACTCAATCGATAGGAGATGTAGCCGTTGCTCCTTCGAACCCAAATATTGTTTGGCTCGGTACCGGTGAATCGTTGATGTCGGGAAATTCGACGCCCGGCGCAGGAATGTATCGTTCGACCGATGCCGGAAAGACTTGGAACTTTCTTGGGTTACGAGACACCCATCATATTGGCAGAGTCATTGTTGATCCCAAAAATGCCGACATTGCCTATGTTGCGGCAGTTGGTCATAACTACACTAACAACACCGAAAGAGGACTATTCAAAACCACGAATGGGGGCAAGACATGGGAACACAGCCTCAAAATTGATGATAAGACTGGCGTCATTGACTTGGTGATGGACCCTAAAAACAGCCGCACTCTTTATGCGACGGCTTGGCGACGAGAAAGGGGAGGAACAAGAAATCTGCGAGGCAAAGAAGGAGGAATATACAAGACGACAAACGCTGGAAAGTCTTGGACCAAACTTGGAGGTGGATTCCCTGACAATGACCACGTTGGTCGAATAGGCATCGATATCTCTCGATCCAATCCAAAAGTGCTTTACGCACTCCTTGATAGTGATACTTCGGCCGAAGCTGGACTCTATCGCACTGCCGACGGTGGTCTTACTTGGAGCAAGGTCAACAAGGATACGCTTAAGCCAGGATGGGATTGGTGCAAAGTCCGGGTTTCCCCAGAAGATGAAAACTGCGTCTACCTGCCTGGACAACGAACTCTGGTCTCGAAGGACAGTGGACAAACATTTGCTCAGCTTGCTGGAACTTTGGTTCACCTATTGCCCCACGGCTCAAACATTTTGCACCTTGATACTCATGCGATGTGGATAGATCCCGAAAATCCAGATCACATCCTTCTCGGTAATGATGGCGGATTTCACGTTTCTTGGGATCGAGGCAAGAGCTGGCTCCATCACAACAATATTCCGGTTGCAGAGTCCTACGCGTTATCGTACGATTCAGCAAAACCCTACAACATCTATGTCGGAACTCAGGACAATGCTGCTTTATTTGGTCCGAGTAATTTCGTTTTGAAGGATGGGGAGCAGGATGCATGGAAGCATGTTTTTCTGGATCCTTGGGGTGGAGGAGATGCTTTCTATACAGTTCGAGATCCTTCAAATCCAGATTTCGTTTATTTTGAACAGCAAATGGGCGAGTTCCAACGTAAGAACATGCGTACAGGCGAGGTTCGAAACATCAAGCCGCAAGTGAGTAAAGACGAGACCCCGCTTCGTTTTAACTGGATGTCTCCGTATGTGATTTCCCATCACAATCCAACGACAATCTACTTTGGGGCAAACCAGATATTTAAGTCAACGAATCGTGGTGATTCGTGGTCCAAAGTTAGTCCCGATTTGGCGGTTGTTCCAGACTCGGCCGGAAAGCCACAAAACGGAACGATCACGACTATCTCTGAGTCTCCCCTGCAACAAGGTGTTCTTTATGTTGGAAATGACCGAGGAACCGTCAATCTGACTATTGATGACGGAAAATCTTGGAAGCAAGTTGGTGAAGGATTTCCTCGTATGGGGGTAAGCCGAGTTCTTGCATCAGCATTTGATCCCGGAACTTCCTACGTTTCGCTAAGCGGCTTCAGAAACGATCACACAAGTCCTTATCTCTTTAGGTCAAAGGACTTTGGGGTGACATGGACCTCAATTGTTGGCAACTTACCCGCCGAAGCGATCTATGTGGTGATCGAAGACCCGCGTGACAAACAAACCCTTTATGTTGGTACCGACCTTGGTGTTTATGTAACTTCCACGGGAGGCGAAACGTGGCATTCCCTTTGCAATGGTCTACCAGCAATAAGAATATTTGATCTCTTCCTGCATCCCGAGACGTTTGAACTCGTTGCCGGAACACATGGTCGCGGAGTCTATATATTGGACGCCAAGTCGGTAAAACGTCTCTAAACTAGTTTGGCGAAGAGAGTTGGTATTTCAAGAGCTCTATTCGGCCAAAATTTGGGTCACTAACGGTTTCGCCAGAAACTAAGGCAAATCCGTTCTTTTCAAGAACACGCTTTGATCCAAGATTGGAATCGGCAACATGTGCGAACAATGGTCGCTCGGTAAGTTCCTGTAAAAGCAAGGCGAGCCCTTGGCTGGCGAATCCCTGGCCCCAAAACTCTCGACCGATCCAGTAACCAAGAACGCGACCTTCATCACTCAACCAACTAACGGCAAAACCCACGATCGTCCCATCATTATCAATGATCTTAATAATGTTGTCCGGATTGGCTTGAATTCTCTCGATATGGGCGCAATAGTCCTCTCGTGTTTTCGGCGGTACCGTCGCCATTTGGCAAGATTCACCATCAGCCTGAAACTCAAAGAGAGTCTCAAAGTCGGCTTCTATCATCGGGCGAAGGCTTAACACGCTGAGTTCAGTATACGAGAATGGGGCAAGGGCATTATGTCGTCTTGAGGTATTCGTCAAGCGTATCGAAAGCGCCTCCCCACCCAATCGTGCAGCCATCGAGGCTTTGCGTAAAAGTTGCGATTTCCTCATCGGAAGCTTCGATTGGAACCCAAGTCAAGGTTAATTCCGTCTTTGAATCCAAATCTTTCAAGGTTACGGTTGTCAGTAATTCTAAGGGCCAAGTCGGGGACATCGGGTGATGAATGAGGTTCCCTTCGGCATCCGCAAAAGCATTGATATAGACAATTTTTTCGACCGGAGAAATTTCTTTGAACGTGTACTTGCCGTAATGTTTAGCTCCGTCTGGAGATGTAATGCAAACGTGATTGAATCCGCCAGGACGAATATCCGAACTGATCATGGTTGTTTTCGAGCCTTTTGGCGACAACCAATTAACCAAGTGGTGAGCTTGAGTCCAGCAATCAAAAACGAGCGGACGGGGAGAATCAAAAATTCGAGTGATCGTGAAGGTTGTCATTGCTTATCCTTAGGTAATTGAAGTTCAACGAGGTAACTATCTAATTGATCAAATCGATCATCCCAGAACTTCTCATACTGCTGCATATGATCAACCGCTTCTTTCAACGGCTTTGCATTGAGCGAACAAGGTCGCCACTGTTTGGACTTGCTTTTTGTAATGAGCCCGGCGGCCTCCAATACCTTGAGGTGTTTGGAGATTGCCGGAAGGCTTATGCTGAATGGCTGAGCAAGTTCAAGTACCGAACACTGACCCTTTCCAAGTCGTGTTAAGATCGCGCGACGAGTAGGATCAGACAATGCTGAGAACGTTAAACTCAAAGTGTCCAATTTCATTTAATCAATTGGTTAATTAACCAATCAGTATAATACAATTTAAAGATCGCTTTGTCAAGGCTGTCTCCGAGCCCTCTGACCACGTAAAAGGGAATTTTCCCTGAGGTATCTTGGGACATTCACCAAGGAAACTGAATCATGTTTACGACTCAATTAGCAATGTTGGCATTCCTCCCTTTGACATCGGGGCTTATCCAAGCAGACACCCAAAAACTGAAGCCATTTACGGTTACGCTGGATTTATCTCCGAATGCTCTTGATATGAACTTCATGAAGAAGAACATGTCGGGTTACATGCCCAATGGCGTCGAATTGACTAACACAAAACCAAAAGCAATCAGAATTGAAACGACCTATAAAGGCCAGCCACACTATGGTGCATTTAGTATAGGAAATGGCCCCAATTCTGTAACTTATTTCTCAGTAGATGAACCAAAAGGTCAGAAAGGAAAGATCTACATAGACTTTAATCAGAACGGAGATTTATCTGACGATGGCTCCAGTGAGTGGAGAGAAGCCACCGAAAACGAGGGTGTTTTGAACTATTCATCGACCATCGCTCTCAATGCTTCCTGGGGCTCACCCGTTCTTGAAAAAGAATCCGGCAAATACTCTCTTATGATTTATAAGCAGCATGGAAGCAATCAAGTTGGATACACGAAAGTAAGTGCTAGAACGGGCACTGTGAAACTTGGTGATAAATCCTACAACATCATGCTTGGAGAATCGACCAGTGACGGATTGTTCACAATACCCAAGCGCATGGATCGGACCCGGCGTCCGGTTAATCTTTATATCGACCTCAATAGTGACGGGCTTTTCACCGGTGCCGCCGAAACCGTAAACGGCAAGAAGACAATGACGAGAGAGGTCTATGATCTCTATGAAGCCATAGAGCTTGGTGAAACCTGGTGGGAAGTCTTACCTTCAATCAGTGGCTCCGAAGTTATGTTCTTGCCGACCACCAAACCCGGGCAGACAGCTAATGCCACAGTTGAAATCGAAGAACGCCAACTATTGAAAGCTGGTACCCCTGCACCAGACTTTACGGTCCAAACAGTCAACGGCAAAGCCATGAAACTCAGTGACCTAAAGGGAAAGATTGTTATCTTGGACTTTTGGGCAACTTGGTGCGGACCGTGCCTCGCTTCCATGCCTGGCTTGGAAGAAATCTACAAGCAAATCAAAGGTCAGAACGTTGTTGTTTTCAGTGTTAATGTATTCGACGCAAAGGATCCGTTCGATGCCTGGATCGAGAAGAATGCAGGTTCAAAGTACACGTTCACCTTTGGCTTTGATCCAGCCGGACGAGACAATAAGAAAAGTATTGCCTCAACGAAATATGGAGTCTCAGGGATTCCGACTATGTATATCATTGGCAAGGACGGAATGATCAAAGCGAACTTGGTTGGGTCGGGCAACGAAAAAAATTTGGTTGCGGAACTCAACAAACTGGGTGTTAAAGCTAACGCTAAGTAGCTGTATTAATTTGGGTTAACCGACTCTCATATGAAGGGATGGCCCTGTTCGCGGGCTAGTCTCGCACTGGTCCCGGTTCCCACCAAAGGGTCCATGGAGAGTCCCCCGATTCGGCTCACTGATGAGTCGGTCGGGGTCATTTGGCCCACCAAATTCCATCAATTTCTATGACTAATCAAAGACACTTGCAAAGTTTTTGCCATGGGCGTATAGTTGCGTTGGTGAAGACCAAATGAAACAAAGCATTAAATTAATCTTGATTGGTGGGGTTCTAATTGGCAGTTCGAACGCGAACGCCCAAAGTGGACCAGGCGCCAACTACTACATGACGGCAGGTGATCAGAAACAAAATTGGACGGCTATAGGTGGTACCGCAACTTCGGGTGTTCAAGCAACTGGCGGCGAATACAATATCGCGGTATCGGGTGATTTGCGAACAACCGGCAACTTTAACTATAACTTTGGTCAACAATATGACTTGTTGATGAACTCAACTGGAACAACATACGCAGGAAGTTGGGAAGGGCTATATGATGGTACGACCGACGGATCTCGGAACTACACCATAGACTACGGAACGGGCGATGTTTTGTCCTATAATCGCAATTGGCAGAACAGCTCGCTTCTCTTTAATGCAGGTGCAGGTCAAGGACTATATCTCGGAATTACATACGACGGTGCCGGTGGTTTGTGGATCAGCCGATGGAATAGTGACGTGGTCGAGCATCGATCGATGACCGGATCACTTTTGAGTAGCTTCAACACTGGATTTAGCTCTATTACGAGTCTTGCGATGGATTGGTCCGATGGCACACTTTGGATGGGAACTCAGAATACACTTGGAACCTTTTCGCAGTTCTCGACAACCGGAACAAATCTCCAAAACGTAACGTACTCGAACATGACATCGGCAAACACGCTTGGCGGAGAATTTAATTTCAACCCGGTTCCAGAACCTGCCTCCTTCGCAGTGTTGGGTCTAGGCGCATTGGTCTTGCTTCGACGAAGAAAGTCAGCTTAGTCAAAGGTCCTTAAATATGGAAAGCCACTCCGAGCAAAACTCCGAGTGGCTTTTTTGCTATCTCAACGAACCTAGCGAGCCCGTGGCCACGTAGTGTCTTGGCAATTCTTCCAGAAATCGTTCGACATTGCGCTTGTTCTTTCCAAAATCAACGAACTGCAAAATAATCGAACATCGACTCGATATCTTGATTGACTTGTCCGGCATCATTTCGACCGTAATCTTTTCGCCGGACGAACCCATGCTTAAGTTGGTGCTGGCTTTGTAGATATTTCCATCCAGGGTTGGATTCCAACCTATTCGTGAAAGCGCGCTCCCAACAGAGCGTTTAATATCAGTGTCTTTCGGAATATTTGACACGATCAGTTTGTAAGATGCTGGAATACCAAAAGCCATGACTCCTTCTAGTCTACGCCTGTCGACGCCAATTTTACATTTTCTTAACCAAACCTGTAACAAACATTGGTGAAGTGAACCAAAAGCCATTAGTGAAGTCTCGGACTATGTCTCTGGCAGGCGGGATTGGTCAGCCAGGAGTCTGGGATTGGATTGAAACATGGGGAACTTCCCTGGTGGCGGACCGCTTCGCCTATGCCGACTTTATAACCGAAGCCGCAGTCTGGACCAACTTGCCCAAGCTCGCCCAACTTTCCGAACTCTCTCGCCAGTCTGGTGCCCAATGGCAAAAGCTTGCGGATACGGCTCTGACGGACGAGATCAGCGAATCTAAAGGGCTTAAGGAGCTCAAGCTCAACCTAAACGAAGTGCGGAGAAATGGCACCATCGATGAGCGGCAAGCCATACAGTCCGCCATCCGCGAGAAGATCAAGACAATCGCCGATTCTCCCGAGAGGCTAGCGATCGTCCAAAACGACGTTTTCAACGGGATGGCGGATATTGTTGACGAGATCGCCAAAATCGAAGGAGATGATGCGGGAGCTTAGGCAGACGGTGGGGGTGTAGGTTCTTCAAGCACCGGTTTCGAACGACGAACCAAGATTGAGACACACATTCCAACCGCAACCAAGGCGCTCAAGAAGTAACTCACATTGTGGGTAATCAACACCGCGAGAAATCGTCCCGATGTGTCGCTTGGGTCTGGTTGAAACTCTACCGTCTTTCCTTCACAAAACCTTAGCATCGCCGCCAAGGTCGCCATCGCGATGATGAAAACCACTGCCGTGGCCCTTGTAAGGCTCTTCAGGACATAGCGAGCCGGAATGCTTTGCTTGGAACCCAATTGGGCGCACAAAGCCAGCAGTACCCCAATAATTGCGCCCATCCACCACGTAGCGATAACGCCCCACATCAGCGCCATCACCACGGGTGAGTTGGAATCGCTGATGCGAGGGTGAAAGATCGTGAAGTAGGAAATCTCGGTGTGAGCCGTCACCATGTCGTGGGCTATCCCATACACTATTGCTATAAGTACACTCCCGACAACGATCTTGACGACTTCAGGCACGATTGACTTATTTTCAGTTTTGGACATACGGCATTGTATCACCGTTCCCAAATGCGTGTGTTCTGACTACCAAGATGACTTGAGTTCGTATGCCACCAGCGATGTCAAATTAAGGTCTTTGTCTGAATATTCCACCGTAATTTTTCGAGCCATTGGCTTTACTTCCGAGGCGGGTAAGTAAGAAGTCAAACATGATTCTCCATCTTGCATGAAGAACTCAACCGAAGATCGGTCGACTAACATTCGAACCTTGATTTCTCCAACCGTCACAACGAGAGGGGCGCTCTTTCCAAGAAACGTTACTTCCCGTTGTTCTGGGTTGATCAGTAACTCGTGGTCACCTATACTAACTTTGATCTTGGCTCCTACTTCCATCTGGAAAGTCATTTCGATGTCGTAAAGGCCCCCTTTCAATTTGGATAAAAGAGCGTTCGCAGATTTCATGGAGCCAAGTTGACCAGTGACCTTCTTTCGCCGAAGTGTATTTAGCTCGGGAACTGGAGTGCGCCAAATCTGATAGCCTTCGCTCCCATTCCTAAGAGTTAAGTCACAGGGCACACTCATCTGTTGATTAAATGGCATTCCCGGATATGGCCCCGGACCGTTCATCCAGCCAATCTGAATCCGACGACCATCTGGCACATTGCTATAAGTCTGTGAGGCATAAAATTGACCAAAGTCCAGCATCCTTGGTTCGTTAAATGGAGCTGGTTCAGGGGAAAATGTTTTACCGTCAAATTCACCTACTAAGTACCGGAAGTTAGCGCCAAAGAAAATCCATTTTGATTGGGGTTCGCCACCAATCAAGGGTCCAGTAACGGGCATCTCGAATAACTCAGGACACTCACTCGATCCGGGCAAGTGCAATCGGCTCAGTTCTTTCCACTCCTTGAGGTTTGGCGAACCAAAAATTCCGAATTCGTCTCCATCGATATAGAGAGCCATAATCCACTGTCTTGAAGGCTTATGCCAGAAAATTCGAGGGTCTCGGTTCTCACCCTTGATGTTTTTGAGTACCGGATTTCCTGTGAACTTATTCCAAGTCCTGCCGTTGTCATTACTAAAGGCTAAACACTGGGTGAATGGCTTCCCAGCTGCCGTATACATGGCAACCATTGGCGGCTTTCCATCCTTTCCAAATCCGGTTGTGTTTGCAAAGTCTATGTCTGCGCTTCCCGAAAACATGGTGCCAAGTTTGTCGGGCGGCAAGGCAATCGGAAGTTCTTTCCAATGAAACAAGTCCTTGCTGACCGCGTGTCCCCAATGCATGTCCCCCCACTGAATCCCGCCGGGATTGTGTTGGAAAAAAAGATGATACTCACCGTTGGTAAATACCAATCCATTTGGATCATTCAACCAATTCTTCTTAGCTGTGAAATGGAATTGGGGGCGATAGGTTTCCTTGTAGAGTGGTTCCGGACTTAGTACCGGCACCTTTTGCTCGACGTCCGATTGAGTAATTTCATCCACGTTTATATGTCCCCAGCCTCCGGTCTCGTTATCAACAATCTCAATATGTGCTGATTTTCCTTGCCATTTCTTGACACTCCAACTTGACCAAGCAAGGTTCTCGGTGTCTTGAGGCGTCTTCGATTTGCCGGTTGCCGTAGCTACCATTTTGCCGTTAATAACTAGGTTGATTGCCGTTCGACCGGGATGATAACCACCGCCAATGAGAAAGTTGATGTACTTTCGCTTTATGACAAACGACGGTGAAGTTAATGAACCGGTTGACTTGTCACCTCCCAGATATGAGTTGACGAATCCCTTACCTTTGAACCCGGAAACCGTCATTTGATTTGGCAAAGTGCCTTTTGCTGGTGAGCTACCAAAGGCACTTCCCATTGCCTTCCAAGCACCATAAATTGGTTGCTCGAAATCAGCGATAAGGATGTTTGGACCACCAAAAGCAACAGCAAAACCCAAAAGCAACATAAGTTATTACGTTACCTTGTCAACAATCCGCTTAATGGTCCTGGCACAAACCTCCAGCTATTGAAGTACAAGCTTCCTGACTGTATGAACAAGTACCGAAGATTCGACAGGCTTAGATAAATGAGCATTAAATCCGGCATTAAGGGCCTTGGCTCTATCCTCGTCTCTTCCGAACGCAGTTAAAGCTATAGCGGGAATCAATTGCAACTTTTCGTCATCGAGGTCTCGTACCATCGAAATGAATTGGTAGCCATCAATTCCCGGCATTCCAATATCGCTGACAACAATGTCAGGGCGAAAAATTTCTAACATAAGCAAGGCAGACTCTGCGTCTCCAGCCATAGAAACTTCGGCTCCACTTTCTTGCAAAATCAGTGACACCAACTCTCGCGTGCCTTCGTCATCGTCTAACACCACCACTTTCACATTCGAAAGAGCTTGGGTCATTGGTGCAAGTTCCATGGTTCGATATTCTTGTTGAGTCTTGGTCGACGCAATAGGAAAAACGATCGTAAATGTTGTTCCCATTCCCAATCCTTCACTGGCGACCGAAATAGTCCCGCCATGGAGCTCCACCAGATGTTTGACGATTGTTAACCCGAGTCCAAGCCCACCTTGAGAACGGGTCGTAGTAGCATTTGCTTGACGAAATCGGTCAAAAACAAAGGGTAAAAATGTCTCGCTAATCCCTTCTCCATTGTCAGATACCGTTAGAATTGCCGTTCTTCGGTCCTTTACGAGCCGAACTTGAATGACGCCCTCTCTTCGAGAAAATTTCACCGCATTAGAAATAAGATTTGTGACGATTTGGTGGAGGCGCCCAGCATCTCCCTGTATCAACACATCCTGGTGCGGGGTTTCAATTTCTAATCGAATTGCCTTGTTCTTTGCCGCCAATCGGCAGCCGAGTGAAGCTTCGTCAATAATAACCGACAGAAGCACGATCTCCATATTCATGGAAACCTTTCCAGCACTCATTCGGCTGATGTCCAAAAGTTCATCGACCAATTTGGCTTGTTGCTTAGCGCTGCTTTCGATTGCTGCCAGCCCCTCCTTAAAGTAATCATCTTCGTTTGGTCGCCGTTGCAATAGTTCTGACCAACCCAGAATCGAAACCAGGGGAGTTCGTAACTCATGGGAAACGGTCGCAACAAATTCATCCCTTAATCGACTCGCTCGTTCAGCCTCTCCACGGGCATGACGTTCATCGGCAATGGTCCGGTCATTACGGGCTTCAATCTCTTTTCGCTCGGTAATGTCCTGAATATAAATGAGCATTCCCTGCTCTTCAGGAAACGCCCGATATTCGAACCAGCGAGAACCACCATCCCGCTCCGGCACATCAAGGATTAACACTTCATTTTGAGCCTTTGCTCTTATTAGCTGTTGCTTAATCAGTTCATTGTCAAGCGGCAAGAAGTCCCAAAGTCGTTGGACTTCAGTATTTGCATATCGTCCGACCAATTCCCTTGCCGAACGGTTTGCATGAGTGATGACCCAATTTTGGTCGACCGCAAAAAATCCATCACTAATTCCGTCAAGAATGGTCGTCAAATTATCGCGTTGGTTATCCCTCTCAACGGCTGCTCGCCGATAAGATCGCGCGGCTTCTCGAAGCAACTCGCAGATGATACAGATTAAGACCCAATTAAACGCCGTGCTAAAAACCCCGACCTGGGTGACTTGATCAGAAAACGTTATTGAATGACGTTCAGGGATGAACAAATATTTTGAAATAACGACACTCAGAACCGCAGTGACCATTCCAGGACCAAATCCACCGATAAAGGCAACAAAAACAACGGACAGGGTGTAAAACATCAGTGAGCCGCGATCTTCGAAGAATGCCGACGATTCTAATCGAAGAAGGGTCGTAACGGTAACCAACAGAATTCCAAGGGCATACGGAATCCAACGCCGCAACTCCCATAAACTGAATTCTAAAAGCCTCCTCATTTGTTTCTCTTCAGAATACAGCTTCGGCAACCTTCCCGAAGTTAATATCACCCATGAAAGGCAGTTTCCACCCTTATATCAAGCCAATTTGGCCCAGATTATTTTGTCGAAGTCTCTGATAGGATCAACCGATAACCCACACCGGGCTCATTCAAAATGAACGACGCCCCATCTTTCAGCTTCTTTCTCAAATACCCTATGTAAAGCCGCAAGTACTGCGATTCCTCGGTGTAGCCAGGCCCCCAAACTTCAGAAAGTAGCTGCCGATGAGTAACAATCTTGCCAGCATGCTTTATCAGGGTAATAAGTAGCTTGTATTCAAGAGGGGTCAGTTTTACACGCTCCGCTCCATTAAAAACTTCTCGGGTAGACATATCTACCTTCAATGATCCAGATTCAAATACGGGAGACTCTTGGGTCGCTTGGGCCTGTGATTCTCGTCGCAACGCAACTCGAATCCTGGCCATCAATTCAGCCACACCAAATGGCTTGGTGACATAATCTTCAGCGCCCGATTCAAGACAGTCCACTTTTAAGTGCTCTTGACCATTAGCGCTAAGGATGATAATTGGTACCTTTGACCACGTCCGAATGTTTTGGACAACGTCAAGTCCAGACATATCTGGCAATCCGATATCTAGGAGGACCAAATCAGGCTGATGCTTTACCGCCGCCTTTATACCGTCCTGACCAGTTCCCGCCTCGATTGCTGTAAGGCCAGATTCTTGAAACGCGATACTCAGCATTCTGCGAATTGCTGGGTCGTCCTCAATAAGAAGAATATTGGCTTTCTTTTTCACAGTATTCTTTTCATCCATGAATCCTAGGCTTGGGTATGTCACAGCAATCATTGGTTTCCAAGGGTGACCAACTAGTAATTTTGCCACGAATTTGATCTAGCCCATTAGAATTTTAAGCCAATACGAGACACGCGGGAACAATTCAAGTTGTTCTCTTACGAAATTCATACATTGAGATCGGAAAGCAAATAGTGCCTCGGTTGAAATTCCTCTTCCAACCAAAGCTTCAAATTGACCTACATTCCCTTTGCCTTTACTTCCAATTCGTTGACTAATTTCTGTTTCGCCTTCGACTTAGACAGTTCTTCCTTGGCTAGTTTGCCCGCCAGGTTCTTTAAGTCTTCGCTAAGCACATGACCCTTCAGAGTCACTTGATCGTCGGTTGAGTCAACATCAATCATATTCCCATCAGCGTTGAGGCTCGGCTCAGCATTGATGGCATTCTTGATTCGTGGAGTCAACCGAGCAGCCGCAGAAAGGTCTGCCCCAGCGTCTTTGATGTCTCTCCCCGCATTCGTTGCCATATTTGATCCAGATTCCATTCCTTCCTTCACTTTTGCGGAGGCATTGATCGAATTGTCTCGGATGTCCTCTTTCGCCCCCTCAGAGGTTGCTTTACACCCAATTAACGAGATGCTGACGAGAACTAAGGTTCCTATTGTAATACTTTTCATCGTTTACCCCCTAATACTTGGCCACCGCATCACTGCAATCCATAGAGTCCACAAGGGCAGTGTTCAAGTTTTTGTCTGCATGAGCCAGTTGGTGACGAGTTAACAAGAAGGTAGCTAGTCGACGCGCCGCAAAAGCAATTAAGACGCTTGATGCTGCCGAAACCACAGACAACACCATGGCTTTTTTGAAAGATTTTGAGGTTTCCATTTGGTTGTCTACTCCGAAACCTCCAGTGCTAACGCCCAGTATGTCGATTCAAAAAATTCTAATTGAAATCTAATATTTTTTCTGCCACAGATACGGGCATCTTGGCGGACACTATAGGGACTAGTAAAAATAAGTGGAACAGGGGAGTCCAGCTAAATCAATCACGATCTGAGGAGTTCATGATGCAAGAAAAGAAACAACACTGCTTTGAGCAGGTGTATAAACAGTCGTATCGCAAGGTTTTCAATTTTGCCAAACGGCTCTGTAACAATGCTGAGCTAGCCGAGGATGTCACTCAAGAAACTTTCTTGAGAGCATTTGCTGCTTTTGACACTTGTCGCGATGATGCCAGGATCGAAAAATGGCTCATGAGGATTGTCCACAACGTTTTTGTCGACACTAAACGGCGAGAAAAGAGACGAGTGAGTGCTGTTTCGGAGTCACATTTTCTGGATGATGGCTTTCTCGACCAAATTGCCGATACTCACCAGACCATCGAAGAAATTCTCACTGGCAATAACTGTGATCCCGTCGTTGCCCAGGTGATTGCTTCCCTCAAGCCTCAGTCGAGAGAGCTTCTGCGCCTGGTTTATGTTGAGCAAATGCCTCACGAAGAAATCGGGAAGCTACTTGGCGTAGGTACGGGGGCAACTCGGTCAAGAGTTCACCGACTTTGTGTTCAGCTTAAACGTGCGATCCTCATCCAGAAACTTGGTCCAGCTTAAGTGAGTTGACCAATAAACACCTTGGTCTCGTATTCAAACGAGACCAAACCGTTTTGATTGGTTCGCCTAAAGAGGTTCTTCAGTTCTTGCTCAATTGGTCCTCGCTCCATCGTGCCAGCCGCAGGCACATAGCTTGACGAAAAAGCTCTCCCAAGTAGGCCATTGAGATCTATCATTTGGTTGTTTTCGAACGAATAAACCCTGGCGGCTGAATTTTGAAACCAATCCAAGATGTCGTCTTCTGAAT
>JBAXBU010000050.1:0-23981 GCA_037141835.1 Armatimonadota bacterium
GAGCATGGCCGTGCCTTTATCCAGAATTCGCATAACAGCACGTTCACCGAATACGGTTGGAAGGATCGAGACACGAACGTCTACTTGGCGACCGGCGATGGTTATCTTGATTCGGCCATCTTGCGGAAGTCGCCGCTCAGCAATATTCATTTCGCCAAGAATTTTCAGGCGAGAGATTAATGCTGCGTGCATCCGCTTTGGAGGACGCATCATTTCGTGCAACATGCCATCAACTCGGAAGCGAATCTTAACTTCCTTTTCGTAGGCTTCAATGTGGATATCCGAAGCACCGTCACGGACAGCCTGGGCAAAGATCAAGTTGATCATTTGCACGACAGCGGTTTCTCCCGCCATCTTGGTTAAGTCGGCAAGGTCTGTATTTTCGTCTAAGTCAATCGGGCCAGAATCGGTATCTTGAGCGCCAGCAACTTGGCTTAAAATCTTTTCCAAGAAGACTTCTTCGATCTTGTCTTTGAGCTGGGCTGGGTCCGCTAAAACTGGTTCAACTGGTTTTTGAAGAAGGACTTCCAAGTCTTGGACTGCCGGGAGGGAATCCAATGATCCTATTGCAACGACAAGTCTATGTGCTTCGTTACTGTAAGGGAGAACTTGATTCTTGATCGCGAATTCGCCTGGAATAAGGTCAATCAGTGAATCTTCAATTTTGAGACCTTCGAGATTAACAGTTGCAAATGGGGACGCAATGCCGTTTCCGGTTTGACTCATGGTTTTTGGTGGTCCCTCATAATCATCAACTTCTACTCGATATCGACAGATTTGAATAACGCATGATTCAGACCAAAGTTCGGCAGAATTATCGAATTCACTCTCAATTTTGATGTAATCGGCGCAGAGTAAAACCGAATGATGCGGTTATCCAGTATTCATACGGAGTCAATATCGTAAAATGATTCAGGAATATGAGGGAATCTCGTATTATCTAAGTTAGAAATATCATGTTTGCAATCGCAATTGCCGGATTAATGTTGAATTTAGCTGGGGACCCAGTTGATGCCAACGAGGTTGCACTGTGGAATTCAACTTTGATTGATTTTACGAGACTTGGTTCGGCGCCACCGCCATACATGTCCCGAAACATGGCAGTGCTATCCATTGCTCAATTTGACGCAGTGAATGCAATTTCTGGCCAATATAAACCTTATCGATATGCACCAAAAGTGAAAAGCCCGGGTGCATCCGAACGCGCCGCAGTTTTGTCAGCTAGTGTTACGGTCTTGAAAGAGATAAGCGGTTCACGCCGAACGAGCTTTGCCTTATATGTCAAACAAACTCTAAAGGACCTCGGAGACTCTCAGGAAGTCAAAGATGGTTTGAGGATTGGAGAAGAAAGTGCAAACGCAATCCTAGATTCTCGACGATATGACGGTACCTATTTGTCAGACGGCATGAACCCTGTCAGCGATGCGGTTGGGCTCTACCGCGAGTCAGCCCACGCCGATGTCAAGCCAGCGACTCCTTATTGGGGAAAAGTTACAACGTTTTGTTTGAGTAAGTGTGACGAGTTTCGCCCGCCAAAAATCGACATTCATTCTAAAACGTATATTGATGCGTTTAATGAAGTCAAAGAATTTGGAGGCAAAAACAGCACCAAACGAACTCCAGATGCGGGGGAGACCGCGAAATTTTGGGCATTTAGTGGTGGCACAATCACACCTCCTGGTGCATGGAACCAAATTGCCACGAATGTTATTCTTTCAAAGAAACTGAGTCTTCTTGAGTCTTCTCGAACCTATGCTTTGCTGAATATTGCGCTTGCCGATGCAAGTATTGCGGCATGGGAGTGTAAGTACACCTACAACATGTGGAGACCAGTATCCGCAATTGAAATGGCCGAAAATGATGGAGTTCCAGAAACGGCAGGCGATAAGAATTGGCAGCCACTCTTGAATACGCCAAACCACCCTACTTACGTGAGTGGTCATAGTACTTTTAGTTCAGCTGGTGCAACTGTTCTGACATCCTTGTTTGGCGATAATTTCGCTTTTACTTACAAGGGAGACCCTAAATTTGCTGTGAAGCCAAGAACATATAAGAACTTCTGGCAAGCTGCCGAAGAGGCTGGTCAGAGTCGAATTTATGGTGGGATTCACTTTCAATTTGACAATCAGGCTGGGCTAAAGCTTGGACGAACAATAGCCCAAGAAGTCATGAAAATGGAATTGATGCCGGTAGCTCAGATAAATCCTTATCTTGGTAACTAGGAATATCTTCAGGACATTTCTAAGGGTAAATGGTCTGTTTGATTGTACTTTTCAAGTACCCAAACATTCCAATCCCAAAGTAGAGCTGTGATGGAAGCATTGTTGAAGTTAAAGCTTCTGCTGGATTCAACTGGCGCACCAATAAGGTGACATAACAGGCACTCTTGAGTCATTCCATGAGTGAACACTGCAACATTTCCTTGATCTACTGGAATGAGGGAGGCAAACTTGGAAACCCGGTCCAGCACATCATACGCGCTTTCAACTCCCTTCGGACGGACTTTGCATCGATCTTCTCCTGTTCGCGCAATCTCTTCTTCGAATGCTCTTCTCAATTCCGACATCGGAGCATTTTCGAGCTGACCTAATGATCTCTCGCGAAGGAGAGCAGTTTTTTCAATTTCAATGGACTTTAGTTCTCCAGTTGGAACCGCAGTTTCATAACTTCTCTTGAGATCGCTCGAGAAGATATGTTGAAGGGGAATTGGTTCAAAGTAGTTTGCAACGGCTTTTGCTTGAACTTTTCCAAGTTCATCTAGATCAGTGTCGGTCCAGCCTTGAGTAACTTGCTCTAGGTTATTGTTCGTCCGACCGTGGCGAATAAGATAAAGCCTCACTCTTCTATTTTGACTCAGGACTCGTATTCAAAATTAGCCAAGGTTTTGGATTGCCCGAACAGGATCGAGTTTTGATGCTCGAGAGGCTGGCAACAATCCAAAGAAAATTCCGGTCGCCACTCCAGAGGTAATGGTGCCAAGCACGGTTAATACCGTGATGATCGGATGAACCGGACTGAATCGATCAATGAGCCTGCAAGCAATGGTGCTAAAGCCGAGTCCAACAATCACGCCAAACAGGCTGATCATAATACTCTCGGCCAAGAACAGTTTATAAATTGCGGTCCGGCTGGCTCCGGTTGCTTTTCTAATTCCGATCTCGGTTGTGCGCTCGCCGACACTTAGGAGCATAACATTCATGATTCCAATGCCTCCGATAAACAAAGCGATGCAAGTGAGCCCGATGAGGAGCCATTGTAGGATGTCGGTAAATTTGTAAACGACTTTAAGGAGATCTTTCTGAGTCAACAGATCAAATTGATCTTCATCGAGTCTTGAGCCCAAAACCTTTCTTAGTTGACCAAGCATCTGTTCGGGCTCTTTATTTGAGTCGAGTTGAACCAGAAGTCGGTCAGTTTGGCTCGCTTTTTCTCTCGCGTGAATGCCGGCGTACGGAACGTAGATTAGGTTCTGAAAGCTTCCGAACGACATAATGCTCGACTCTTGGGCTTGGTCGTGGGTGACGCCAATAACCTCATAGAATCGACCATTGATCTTAATTTTCTTTCCGACTGCATTATCTTTTCCAAAAAGGTCTTCCTTTGCTACTGAACCAATGACACAAACATCTTTTTCTGCGTCTGAGGCGCCCATGAGTCGACCCGCGGCAAGATCAAAGTGCTTGATCTGAAACCACTCAGGCGTTGTCGCTACCAAGAAGCTGGATGCTTGCTTATCATTGTAATTTGCTCCGCCCCCAACAAAAGTCCAGCATCCAACCCGAATAACACCGGGAATGTTTCGAAGGGCAATGGCGTCTTCTTCTTTCAGGTAACTGGCTCCGCCAAGGTTCATATTCGGAAAGCCGTTTCCGATCTTGCTGGGGATGACAATGATCGTGTTGACCCCGAGATCCTCGACTTGGTCAGTAAAATCTTTTTTGACACCGATGGCAATGCTTGCCAACAGCATTGTTGCAATCGTAGCCGCCATGACACCACTGGAGGTTAGAAGTGCCCTTTTCCAGTTTTCTCGGATATTCGAAACGGCTTCGATGAGTTCTGTAAGCATGAGTCTAAGCGATCTGTTTGAGGACGTCAACAATCCACGGCTTGTGCCGATTGCGATGAACACTGAGCCAGCATTCACCAGTTGGAAGAATCGTGAATTCGAGAGTCCCACCATTCTCTACGTTGTGTTTAATATGCCAGTGCACACATCCCGGAAATGACTTCAGCGATGACCGCACGGCAATGTTACAATTGAGCTTTGCTAGTTCCAATTCAAAGTCTTCAATTGACTTTATTTGAAGTGGAATACGCTCCATTACGGGGCAAATACTAAGGATTCTTTGCTGGTGATTGGGCTCTTGCCGTGCTCAATCCAGTAATCAAATTCTTCGGGAAATTGCCGAATGAAAGCTTTTACTGGCCAGGCGGCTGCCTCTCCAAGAGCGCAGAATGACCGCCCCTCGATTTGGCTCGCAACTTCGACCAAAAGTTCACGGTCGCCTTTTTGACCATTACCGGCAACGATTCGGTCGAGAATCTGGTTCATCCAGCGGGTGCCTTCTCGGCAAGGCGTACATTTACCGCATGACTCGTTAGCATAGAACTGAGCGGTTCTCCAGCAAAGGATTACGATGTCGGTGTGTTCATTGAAGAACATACAGCCACCAGATCCAACCATTGAATTGACTTCTTGGAATTCTTCATAACCAATGATCGCTCGATCGATTTCATCTGGCTTGATCACGGGCATGGACGATCCACCAGGAATGCTTGCTTTCAGTTTTCCGCCCTTAATTCCGCCGGCCAACTCAAGAAGTTCTTTTAGAGGTGTCCCAAATTCAATTTCGTAGTTGCCGGGCTTGTTAACATGGCCGCTAACCGAGAATATTTTGGTGCCACGGCTATTCTTGGTCGATGCGCCAAGCTTCGAGTACTCTTCACCACCATTGGCAATGATTGGAACTGCGCAGGCATAAGTTTCGACATTGTTGAGCAAGGTTGGGCTTTCCCAGATTCCGCTAACCGTTGGCAACGGTGCGTGGGGGAACTTTAACCGCGGCATACCGCGCTCGCCCATCAGGCTGGACATCAGGGCTGACTCTTCGCCGCACTCGTATGATCCGGCTCCAAGGTGAACATGAAGATCGAAGGAGAAGTCGGTGCCAAGAATATTTTTGCCAAGCAAATTCTTGGCGTAGGCTTCGTCGATGGCGTTTCGGATGGCCTTAGCTGCATCGAGGAACTCGGCGCGGATGTAGATATAGCCCACGTCGCCTTGAACCGCGTAAGCGGCAATGGTCATTCCTTCAATCAAAAGAAACGGGCATGTTTCCATCAATTGCTTGTCTTTGAATGTGCCTGGCTCACCTTCGTCTGCGTTACAAATAACGTAGTGAGTTGATTTCTTTTCTTTGGCGAGACCATTCCACTTGATCCAAGTAGGGAAGCCAGCGCCGCCTCGACCGCGAAGACCAGAGGTCTTGATCTCATCGATAATGGCTTGCTTTTCCATCTTGAGAGCCTTGGCCAGACCCGTATAGCCACCGGTTGACTGATACCCTTTTAGCGTCTTAAACGCAGGATCATTGGTGTGTTTGAAAAGAAGCTTATGCTCAGCCATCTAGGTTAATTCTACCTTTGGTAACCGCTACTTAATCGTTCCAATTCTCTCAGCGCTTTGGAGATGACATTGAACAATTTGGTCTGCCATTTGAATTACCGTACTTTCTTCGGTCAATCTTAGCTTCTCAATAAGCTCATCTATCGACTTTTCGTCCACTGGACCATAATATTGATCGCCAACTTGAACTAGTGGGGCACGATTACAGGCATTGAGACATTCGACTTCTTCTAACATGAACAGGCCATCCGCAGTCGTTTCACGATTTTTGATTCCTAACTTTTCGGAAATATAATCCCGAACTCGAAACGCACCATTGAAATGGCAAGAAAGGCAGGTGCACACCTCAATTTTGTGGCGACCAGGATGGTGCTGAGTGTTGTACATCGAATAGAATGTGGCGACACCTTGAACTTCGGCTCCGCTTCGCTTGAGTCGATGAGCGACTTCGGAAATTGCTTCATCGCTGAGAAAGCCGTTGTACTCTCGCTGAGCAATCCAAAGTGCGGGCAAAATGCAGGCTTTCCAATTTGGATAGTGAGTTTTGAGTGCTTCAAGTTCAGAAATCGCTTGCTCGCTAAACTGAAGGTTAATGTCTTCGGCTTTAGGAGGCATGGGCCGCTCGTTTGGGCTGCCAATTTGAAGGAGGTCACTCACAGGAAATAGGGTACCGGAGTTATACTAAACGAATCAATGAAATCGTGTCCTAGATGTGGTCGACAAAATGAGGAAGATGTCCAGTTTTGCGGACGTTGCGGTCTTGATTTTGCTGACTACGAAAGGCATCAGGCTAGGTCATCAAGTGAAGATGATCTATATTGCTATCGGCATCCAAAGGAACAAACGAACCTAAAGTGCGGAAGGTGTTTAAAGCCGATTTGTACAAAATGCGTCCTGATCGGTCCTGCTGGTCCGAGGTGCCCGGACTGCGCAAAGCAAAACATTGAATTTAGACCAGCCGCTGTAGTCCATTCGGCAAAACGAACAATATTTGGATTGGGCCGAATGGGACCTTACGGAATTTGGATTGCAATCGTACTTATTTCGATGTTCCTTACGGTATTTCGAAGCTGTGGTACAGCAGTAAATCAACCCGCTCGCCCTGTCCAAGTCGAACAGGGCGACCAAGGATCAAACGACTAACCGCCGAACTGTTTCAGTCGGTCCTTCATTTCTTGAACTGTCTCAGCAGGAATATTTTTGTCAGCGCCGGCCAGTGATACTGCCAACTTTTGAGTTTCAAGGGCCTTTGCTTTGTCACCGGACCTCCATAAAGCAAGAGCATAGGTGTCCATGTTCATGGCGTTTTTCGGATCCATATTCATCATTATTTTTCCGAGTTTAGCGGCCGCACCATAGACCTCCGGTGATTGCTTTAGATCCATTTCAACCACCGTCCAAACGATTTGATTGAGCATCATTGGGTCTTTGGCAAAGTCTTCATTGCCAAGATCACTGAGATAAGAATCGAGACCTTTGAGATTGCCTTGAACCATGGCAATGAGTTTGTATTGCGTAAGCATTGGCTTCGTTGCGGGATCACTAGCAATGATCTTGTCAACTTCGGTAGCAGCGTCCTGGAATTTTTTGGCTTGTAATGCCTTCATTACAGGTTCCATTTTTGCCTGGAGCTTTTGCATAGATTTTTGCTGTTCCATTTCGCCCATTTTTGCTTTGGCGCGCTCGGCTCGCATCGCCGAAAGATTGGCTTTTCCGGAAAGAACTGCGTCAATCGCCTTATCGAGTCCGTCCATCGGGTGGCCGATCCAAGCGATTTTTCCACTGTTATCTACAAGAAATGCAGTCGGAATTCCACCTTCTCCTGCGGCTTTCATCCAGTTTGTGGACATGAATTTGTTGGGTCCCTCGGTGGCAACATTGTAATCCATCTTGTCGCCATATTCCTTCACAAAAGCAGGAACCTTTGTCTTGTAGTCTTCAGGCTTACTTTCGGAAATGCTAACGCCAACGAAGTTCACTTTGCCTTTATACTTGTGAGCCATTTCTGTGAGATGTGGGATGGACACTTTACATGGCCCACACCAAGTCGCCCAAAACTCGACAACCGTGAGCTTTCCATTTCCAAAAGTCTGCTTTTTTCCTTTGACCCAGTCGGTTACATTGAGCTTCGGTGCTTTGTCTCCAATATTGAGGGTCTGAGCCAAGGAAAGGGAAGCCAGGACCAGGAGCGACGAAAATGCCAAAGAGCGAGTGAGCTTCATACCCGTAGTTATACAAGGAAAATTGGCAAGAAATTCCCGGGACAAATACAAAGTCAGATCAAGTGCTCATTCTGTACGAAAGGATGAAACCATTTCACGATTTGAACTTCTAGATAAGTGGACGAAATTCTCTCTTGAATTAGTTCTCCTACAATCACTCGCCCCGCTTGAACACCGGGGCTTTTTTTGCGAAGTTCTCCTTAGCGACGACTTTTGCGCATGGTAGTTAAGAACTTGCCCGCGTTAGGCTCCCCATTATTGACAAAGTTATCGGATGTGGTTATCATGAGGTTTAGCTAGATACGCGTTTGTCTAGGGGATGTAGATTATTTGAAGGCTCTGAGTACGACAATATTGGGCACAATTTTGGGTGCAAATTTCGCTTTTGCCGGGATATCAATCAATAGTGGTTCTGCCGTAATCGAAACAAATCCGACCAATTTTGGTTATACGGGAGATCGGTACGATGACCCGATTGGAAGTGATCCTATTCACGCATGGTTTGAGCAGGGCAACATTAGCCTTCCATCGGCGACCACGGTTGACATCGCCTCCAGCGGAGTCTATGGTGCAAGCTTCGTGTCAGCAAACGTCCAATTACCGGCCGGCACCCTTGTCAATAGTTACTTTTTCTATTATGATCCTGGACCTGGAAATGGCCCCAGCGTCAAGGCAAGTTTTCACATCGACGAAACGATTTTGGGAGTTATTGTTCTCGACGGCAACGGCTATGTAGGTGTGAGTGATCGCTTTGTCGCCTCAGACTTTCTCTCCGCGCCAGGGACGCCAACCATCTATCAACCGGTTTCTCATTTTGACGGCAGGGGCTTGGAAATGTATGGGCCAAACTTGGTCGATACGGTCCGCTTGGACATTGCGCATGGAAACATCTCGTTTGAACTCGCAGCGGCCGTTCCTGGTGACCAAATACGTGTTATAACAGCAGTCCCAGAGCCCACATCACTCGCGTTTATTATCGCAGGAGTGGGAATCATGGCATTTGGACGACGACGTAGGAAGCAGAGTGCGGCTGTAGGCTAGTCGATCAGTGGTTGGTTCCCGTTCATTTTCTCGAGAAACTTGGAACGGAAGGACAGATACAAAAGAAGAGAATGAAAAAAAGCCCCTGACGAAATGTCAGAGGCTTCTTTGTTTAAGAACTTACAGCTCTCAATGGTGGTGATGATGATCGTGGCCGTGACCTTGATCTTCTTCTTCTGGCAATTCAGCAACCAATGCTTCGGTAGTGAGCAACAATCCAGAGATTGAAGCCGCATTTTCGAGAGCTTGTCGAACAACCTTCGTTGGGTCAACTACGCCTTGCTTGATCAAGTCGCCAAATTCGAGGGTAGCGGCGTTAAAGCCTTTACCTTCTCGTTTGACCGTGTCAACCACGACGCTGCCTTCCATGCCCGAGTTATGAGCAATGGTTCGAAGGGGAGCTTCGATTGCCTTTCGGATGATATTGACGCCAATTGCGGCGTCGCCTTCAAGCTTGAGCTTATCAAGAGCCTTCGAAGCGTTGATGAGGGCGGTTCCGCCACCAGCAACAATTCCTTCTTCAAGGGCGGCTCGAGTAGCAGCAAGTGCGTCCTCGATTCGAGCTTTCTTCTCTTTAAGGGCAGTTTCAGTCGCAGCTCCAACTTTCACAACGGCTACGCCGCCACTCAATTTGGCTTGTCGCTCTTGAAGCTTTTCCTTGTCGTAATTGCTGTCTGTCGATTCGATTTGAGCCTTGATTTGCTTCAATCGACCTTCGATGGAAGCCTTCTTGCCTTTACCGTCCACAATAGTCGTGGTTTCTTTGGTTATGACGATTCGAGCACACGAGCCGAGCATGTCTGGTGTGACATTCTCAAGCTTGATGCCGAGGTCCTCGCTAACAAACTGACCACCGGTAAGGATCGCCATGTCTTCCATCATTGCCTTTCGTCGATCGCCAAAGCCAGGAGCTTTGACCGCAACAACGGGAAGGGAACCACGAATTCGGTTAAGTACCAAGGTTGCCAATGCTTCGTTTTCGAGATCTTCGGAAATAATAACAAACGGCTTGCCAAGTCGAAGAACCTTTTCGAGCAGAGGAACGAGATCCTGAACGCTTGAAATCTTCTTCTCATGGAACAAGATCATCGGCTCGTCGTAAGCGACTTCCATTCGAGTGGCATCGGTTACGAAGTAAGGTGACATGAATCCCTTGTCGAATTGGAGACCGTCAACCTGTTCGGTTACCGTGTCAATCGATTTGGATTCTTCGATAGTTACAACGCCATCTTTGCCGACCTTGTGGATCAGTTCGCCTACCAATGTTCCGAGCTCAGCATCATTTGCAGAGATCGTTGCAACTTGAACAACTTCGCCTTTCGACTTAATCGGAGTGCTTGCTTTCTTCAATTCGGCAACCACGGCGTCTACCGCCTTATCGATCCCTTGCTTGATAAGCATGGAATTGCTACCCGCCGCAACGTTTCGGATGCCTTCCTTAAAGATTGCTTGAGCAAGAACGGTTGCGGTAGTTGTTCCGTCTCCGGCAGTATCGTTTGTCTTGCTACTGACTTCTCGAATGAGCTGGGCACCCATATTCTCGAATCGGTTCTCAAGCTCGATTTCCTTTGCAATGGTGACACCGTCGTTAATGACGGTTGGTGACCCAAACTTTCGTTCTAGAACAACGTTTCGTCCGCGTGGTCCAAGGGTTACTTTGACCGCATTGGCAAGCTTGTCGACGCCTGCCTCGAGCAACTTACGAGCGGCATCTGTATATTGAATTTCCTTAGCTGCCATGGCTTATTTCTCCACCACTGCAAGGATATCTTCAGCGCGAAGAATGATGAAATCGTCGCCATCAACTTTAACTTCGGTACCGCTGTACTTTCCGTAATAAACGTGGTCGCCCACATTTACATCGATTGGAGCCACGGTTCCGCTGTCAAGCGTTTTACCGGGTCCAACTGCCAACACTTCGCCTCGTTGAGGCTTTTCCTGAGCTGTGTCAGGAAGGATGATGCCACCAGCAGTCGTCTGCTCTTTTTCGGCGGCTTTCACGACGATTCGATCGTGAAGTGGTTTGATCTTCATAGTTATCTCTTTACAGAAAATTGGGGTCGCCTCTAAGAACGTCTCTTGAGACAGAGAATCCTTCAAGGCAGATTTTAGCAGTGTACCCCAGAGAGTGCTAACGCCAGGTCTGCCATTTATGTTTCAATTTGACGATGAATTGACTATAAAATTCGTGAAAATTATGAACTGGCACATGATTTGCAACCAGAGAGTTTTGACATCGTCTGTGTTACGAAATATAACCTGTCGGTGATAAATAAAGAGGTTCTCGTAAAGGGAATTAAAGAGCAATGGTAACAATAGGAATATTTGTCGCGGCAACCGCGATGCAAAGAGATCAGGCAAGCGCTGTGCTTGCAAGGAGCCTTGTCATGCTTGACAAAGCTTCAAGTGTCGTTGGAGTATTTACTCAAAAGACCCTCGGTCAGTCAGGATTGGCAAGAGGAGAATTTCGCCTGATGAAGGACGCCAAGCTGTCCGTTTCCAGCCGATTGAACTCAGAGATATGCGATGGAATTATGCGCACATCCATTGATCGTGTAAAGGGAACTTACACAGTCAAGGACGTTCGCGTGTTCGATTTGCCTTACTTGCCAGGATTTGAAGGCTTTACCATGGTCAATGGTAAGTCTCTGGTAGACAAGCTCAAGATGGAATCCAACCAAGTTCGAGCAAATCAGCCAGAAAACGCAAGAATGGAGCGGTTGGATGGCAAGAGTGTCGTCGCCTATACCGTTGGTGCTAGTAATGTTTTCCTTGATCCCGAATCCGCAATGCCGGTCGGAGCCGACTTCGTTGGCGAGAACAACAAGCGAATTTCGATGCGATTTGAAAACGTCAAAACGAACGTTAGACTTACAGACAATATGTTTGCCTTTAGTGGTCAAGAGAGAATGATGGAGCAGCAAGTTATTGAACGTGGAATGCTGCGAGTTGGACAACGATATCCAATTTCTAACGTTGAATCGATGACCATGCTGAGCAAAGTCATGGCCGGAAAGCGAAGCTCGATCATTTTGTTCTTCGATGACAAAAACGCGCCATGCGGCGAAATGTTGCAAAAAATGCATGAAATCGCTAAGAAAGGACCAAAGGACATCGCCATCATTGGTGTGGCTCGAACTACGAATTGGCGAAAGATGTTTAAAGGTTCGCTGAACTTCACGGTAATCGAAGACGCTTCACTTTCAAAAGATTCCATTAGTGCAATGTTTGGAATCACGAAGTACCCAACCCTCTATGTGATTGATCACCAGTCGGAAGCAACCTATGTTCAGATCGGTTCGAATGATAGTGAGTTGAATCCAATCCTCCGCGGACTAGGATTCTCCGTTCCACAGCGCTAAACGCATATTTACCTTCCCATTCTCTTTCAGCGGGACCCCCTCTTTCAAGAGGCGGTCCCGTTGTTCTCGTTCCAAGATTGGGTCTTTCTTAGCAATTGAAAAGGAACCATCGTGCCCCAGTACTCTCCACCAGGGGATATCCGGTTGGCTCATTCCCATGATCGAGCCGACTTGACGACCCGTAAGCCCTACAAACCTTCCAATTGCACCATAGTTCATGACCTTGCCCTTGGGAATCGTTTTCACGAATTCGTAGACTTCCTTATGTGAGTCAAAATTCATATCGATTTTGCTCTCAAAGGTCTACCGCTCATAGTTTCCCTCAATACGCCCGATGACATTACTTCCTGTCCGTTGATGTACACGTATTTCATTCCCCAAGACTCGGTTGCCGGCTGGTCAAAAGTTGCCCGATCAATGATTGTTTTCGGATCAAAAACCACAAGGTCAGCATCGGCTCCAACTTGAACTCGTCCCTTTCGCTTGAAGTCTGGGCAACGATTCTCCATTCGGTGAGCTTGCATAATCGTCATTTTGCGAATAGCCTCCGGAAGAGAAATGATTTTCAAATCTCTTGAGTAATGGCCAAGTACTCTCGCAAAGGTTCCCGATGAGCGCGGATGCCCAACTCCTTTATCAAGTCCTCCATCGCTACCAATCATTGCCGATGGATGTTTCACTGCAGCCTGGACGGCTTGCTCAGGAATCGCATAAGCGATGACCATGCCGCCATCATTGCGATATTTCTCAAAAGTCTCTGCGGTCAATCTTTCATGAGTCTTGGCATATTCTAAATCCTTGTAATCAATGCCAAATTTCTTTTGCCAACCCGGAGCAAATACCTCTGAACTGATTCCAGTTCCAAACGCCGTATAGGGATAGAAGTCGCAAGTAAGGTTTACGCCCTTATCTTGCGCCATTTTGATCATCTTAAGCGCATCCGAAGTATTCCCAAGTGCCATGCTTGGCACATGAACAATATGGAGCGGTGCACCGGTCATAACCGCCAGAGCAACAACTTCCTCAATGGCCGTGAAAACGCTCTCCTCTTCGAGATAAGTGCCGTATCGCATATGGACGTGACAAGTTGTCTTGAATTCCGCCGCTACCTTGAACATTTCGAGCGCTTCTAAGCGAGTGGTCCCCGGAACGTATTCCAATCCAAAACCAACGGCTATTGCCCCTTTACGAAGTTGCTGACGAACAATGTTTGCCATTTTCTCGACTTGCTGCGGAGTAGAGGCAACCAGTTCTGCATCGTGGTCGTTACCCATGATCTCCCGACGAATGGTTGGGTGTCCGGTGCCCGCACCATAGTTGCAGATGCGATTTCCAGCTTGTTCCTTATGCCAGATATCTTGGTCCCGAGCACCACTCTCAAGTTGAAGTTTGGTTGTGACTCCGTCAAAGACTTGTATACGGTCATTTTCGAGGTTTTGACCGTGAGAGATTGGATCAATAAATCCCGGAGCAACCACTAAACCGGAAGCGTCAATGGTTTTGCGACCCTTTATTCTCGATTTGGAAACCGAAACAATCCTTCCACCCCGAATACCAACAAATCGAACCGCATCGAGTTTTGTCTCTGGGTCAATAACCCGCCCATTCGCGACCACAACATCGTAGTCCGCATGGAGGGTGGGCAAGAACCCGAGACTAGAACTCGCCATTGCAGCTCCGGTACCGGCAAGAAGGTCACGACGGGAAAGACCCTTAAAACTCATGAAGGAAGTTTACTAACTAATTAAGCCAATTGTTTGCCTTCAGCCAATAGAGTAAATCCTTCGCCCAAGGATGTGCGTTTGTATACGGCGCTTTGTCAGCTAGCCCAATACCATGAGGACCCTTTTGGAAAATATGCAACTCATACGGCACCTTATTAGCCCGTAAAGCGTCGGCAAACATTTCCGAATTCTGAGGGGGAACTCCCGTATCTTCCATCGTGTGCCAAAGGAAGCATGGAGGAGTGTCCTTCGTAACATGGGCTGGGAGATTCATCATTGCCTTTTGCTCCTTGGTAGCATCTTTCCCGAGTAGCCCATCCCCCGATCCGGTATGACCGTAAGGCGGATCAAAAGTAGTGACTGCGTAGCAGAAGATTCCAAAGTCCGGCTTGCAGTTTTCCTTATCAATGTCATCCTTCAATTCATAAGCTGGGAAGTCGTAGTGAACTGATGCGGTGCCAGTTAAGTGTCCACCAGCCGACGAACCCATGATTCCCACCGTTTTGTAACCAAGTGATCGCAAAGTCCTGATCGCCCGCTGGGCGTCCGCCAACATCGCCGGATGACGATATCCCGATGCACTTAGTCGATATCGAAGCACAAATGCGCTCACCCCTTGCATCGAAAGATATTCCGCGTAATCGTGACCCTCGTGATCGGCCAGCATCCAATATCCGCCACCGGGGCAAACCACGATTGCCATCTTCGTCTTCTTTTCGGGCAAAAACGGTGTGAGGGTAGGAATGTCCGTCCCTTTCGTTCCTTTTGCGTATGGTGCGCCATTCGCCCATAAGGGAAAAGCATCGCCCGTTTTGAGATCACCGTACGTCATTATTGTTACGCCGAAGAGAAGGCTGCCGATCATGACCGGATTATACATCTGGCGAAACAAAAAATAGCCGCTCATTCTGGGTAAGGGAATGGAGCGGCGTGAAGCGGGCGGGTTAGGCCGTAGGGTTAATCAGTTAGACAAATTGCTTTGTCCTTCCTCTTACCAATAGTTTTGGCTGGTATTTGTCCCAGCATTAGGGTTGATATTGTATTGTGATTAAAAATGTCAAGGTCTTTATTGAGCAAGGAACTCTTTGAAGCAGAAAAAGGTAACTCGGAGCGTAGCGATTTCGCCCTGTTCAGATCAAGGAATGGATTCTTTGTCACATGACATCGTCAATTCTTGAGAAGTTGATGGTCTAGATTTTTTGGTCATAACTCGACGACAAGCGAAAAGTTCATACAGGTTCGAGAGTTTTCGTTGTATTCTCAAAACCATGGGATTTTCTCGTCGCGATATGCTCGCAAAATTGACCGCCAGCGCAGGCGGATTACTTCTGGGCGGTTTTGCCTGTAAATCAGCCAATGCCCAAGGTTACAATGACACTCCGATGCTACCGGGTGGTCGATGGCGTGTCCACGATAGCAAAAGACCTCAACCAACCGTTGTGACGCCGGGAAAAATGTCTCGCGAAGGATCAATGTCTGCTCCGTCCGATGCCAAAGTACTCTTTGATGGTACAGGGCTCTCTCAATGGACCAGTGGTGGCGGGGAAGCCAAATGGGTGGCAACATCAGCATCGTTCGGACCAGAAAAGGGAAGTGGAGACCTTCAGACCAGAGACCATTTTGGCGACTGTCAACTGCATATTGAATTCATGGAGCCAAATCCAGGCTCTGGCACCGATCAGGGTCGTGGAAATTCGGGAATCTATTTCTTTGGACTATATGAAGTTCAGGTTTTGGACTGTTATGAGAACAAAACATATGCAGATGGAAGCACTGGTGCTCTCTATGGCCAAACTCCACCGTTAGCCAACGCGTGCCGAAAGCCAGGCGAGTGGCAAACTTATGACATAGTTTTCGTGGCTCCTCGATTCAAGGATGGAGCATTGGTTGCTCCTGCGATAGTAACCGTATTCCTCAACGGAGTATTAGTTCAGCATGCAACCCCGATGATCGGAGCGTCTGCCCATAGGGCAGTAGGGAAGTATTCACCTCACGCAGAAAAAGGACCGATTAATCTTCAAGATCACGGCAACCCGGTTCGATATCGAAATGCATGGATCCGAGAGATCGGTCCGTACTCGGATATCTCAACAAGAAAAATGTCCGATATCGGATAAATCATCGAAAACGGCTAAAAAGAAAGGAGCCCCCATTCTGTGAATGGAGGGCTCCTTTTGGTTTGTTAGGCAGAATAGTCGATGGAATCGTAAGTGAAACTCTGATTCATGGGTCGTGAGCTTGCTGCCAAGCTTTGAGCAGGTAGTGCCCCAGTACCTCTTCCACCCAACAAACGATTGAGGGCTGAATCGTTATAGACTGGTACCGCCGGAAGTGGAAACCCTCCGCCAAGTTTTACTTCTTCGCGGGGGAGGGGATTGTGGATTCCCTTTTGGTTATCAACTACCGGGCGTGATCCGGTCACATTGTCTACTGGCTGAGCCGGTAATGGATTTCCTCCTCCACGACCAACTCGGATACCGGGTAGAGGACCACCAAATCGGTTGATCCGTTCCGCCGGCATTGGACCTTGGTTCTTGTCTTTGCCGCCTGGCAGTTCCCTAGGCATTGGCTTATGGCTTCTAAAATCGTCCCCAGATCGTTGAGTGGCTCCTCTTAATCGGGAACCCGCAGTAAAGAGGGATTGTGATGCTGACTGTACGCTTGAAATATTCATCGTCTCGTCCTAAAAAGATGTTTTTCGGTGACCAAAAAGTGGAGACCAGTAATCCTTACAGGTCTCCTATCGGATCGTATTTTCGATAATTTAGCCCCTGCAAATACTTTTAGCTACCGATTGACTTTAGGTTTTTGCCAACTCAGCCTAGAAATTTTCCAGAATGAGCGGTAATCTGCGCCCAATGTTAAAGCGAATTAGTTTTGCAATCGTAGTTTTGGCCATCGGGGGAAACACCTTCGCCCAGGGTGATGCCGACACCGTCAAGAAGATTCTTGAGGAAGGGAAGACAAGAAACCAGGCCCGGAGTTACCTCGAATCCATCACCGAACAAATTGGTGCCCGTCTCACCAGCTCAATGGCACTCGAAAGTGGTCAAAAATGGGCCATGGAGCAGTTCACTTCGTTCGGATGTGTCAACGTACACCTCGAAAAATGGGGTGAATTCCCAGTTGGATTTGATCGAGAAAAATCCGGACATGTCGGTCGAATGACCACACCGTTCAACCGAGAATTTCAATTCACGACGCCAAGTTGGACTCCCGGAACAAAGGGGCTTCAAAAAGGTGGGGTTGTGATGGAACCGGCAAGTGTCGAAGAAGTCACCAAAAATGCTTCAAAGTTCAAGGGCGCATGGATGATTCTTTCTGCAACGCCTCCAACTCCTCGACCAGCCGGTGGTGCCGGTGCAACAGCAGCCGCAGGTGGAGGAAGACCGGCACCAACTCCTGAGCAACAAACCGCAACTGAATTGAGAAACGCAATTCGAGCCGCAGCTTTCAAAGCTGGAATCAAAGGAACCGTAGCTGGCTCACGAAATGAATTAGTCTTGACTGGCGGTCTGTACAAAATTGAATGGGATAAGTTGCCAACGGAAACACGAATTACTGTTCGAAAAAGCGACTATGACGCGATTGTTGGAGCGATGAAGGAAAACAAGCCAGTCGAACTCCAATTGGACATCAAACAGAGTTTCCGAAAAGGTCCAATCGCTATTCATAACGTGATTGCCGAAATTCCCGGAACCGAGAAACCGGAAGAAGTTGTCATTGTAAGTGGACACTTCGATAGCTGGGATGGTCCTGGTTCCCAAGGTGCCCTTGACAACGGTACAGGTTCAAGTGTTACTCTTGAGGCCGCAAGAATCTTGATGGCGAGTGGCGCAAAGCCAAAGCGAACCATTCGATTCATCCTTTGGTCGGGCGAAGAACAGGGATTGTTCGGATCGGTAGGATATGTGAAATCACATGCTCCTGATATGGACAAGATCAGCTGTTGCTTGGTTGACGATGGTGGGACCAACTATTGGGGTGGATTCGTCGGATTAGAATCCCAAAAGCCAATGTTCCAACCTTCGATCGATGCCCTTAACGAAGCCTTTAAGGATTTGCCAATGGTCTTCCGATCTCAGTCAACCATGCCAAGAGGTGGAGGCAGTGACCATGCTAGCTTCAATGCGGTCGGGGTTCCCGGATTCTTCACGCTAGAAACCGGAGTAAGCGATTACAACTATGTTCACCACACTCAACATGACAAATTGCAGGCTGCAATCAATGCCTACTTGGTGCAATCGAGCACGGCAGCTGCGTTGACATCGTTCAACATTGCTTGCGCTCCAACCATGATGCCTCGGGCACCAAAGCCAGTTGTCACACCACCAGGCAAGTAACCTGAGCTAAGAGAAAAAAGAGCCAAGGCTATTTGCCTTGGCTCTTTTTGTTTGTTAGAGTATTAACCTTTGGTTAACTTTTCTCAACGGCCGCTTCGCCTTTCCAAGTTAGCGGTTCTTCAGATGGCTCGACGGCAAAAATGTATCTTTGCTGCCCCTCAAAAGGAACCAGGTACCGTTCAACAACTTTCCCTTGTCGGTATGACGGAAGGTCTTTGGTTTGATGAAGGTAAATATATTCGACGCCAAGTGCTGCGTCTGCTCCCAACTTCCAATAGCCGGAAACAAATATGCCACTTGATCGAACCGTGACATTTTCATTGTCTTTACAGACGAAATGAATCTTCTTGGGCTTTTCCACTATTACAGTCTAGTGGATTTTGTTCCCTGAATACGAGATTTTGCCAACAAAAGTGGCGTAGAAAGGTCCCCAAAGCATAAAAAAAGCCCAGAGCGTGCGCTTCTGGGCAATGGAGGAAGGTCTCGCGCTTCTTGTTTAATTCTTGAGCGCGTTCATTCTTGGCGTTGCCGGAGCAACTTCAACTAAGGCTTGTTTAGGCGCAATAAGGTAGATATCAGTACCGATCTCTTCCCAAGTGCCTTCTTGGACATAGTTCACGCCACAGAGAAAGTTCAGGACTTTATCTTTGACTTCTGGGGTTAACAATGTGAGGTTTAAAATTTGCTGTTCGCCATGCTTCAACCCATTGGCTGTCGCCATAGCGTCTTCAAAATTCATGACTTCTTTTCGAACTGTGATTGTATATCGATGCGATGGGCGCATAGGCGACATCACAACAGCGTGATCCATCGTTTCAGGTCCGAAATCATCGTCAGACTCGTAATCTGAGCGGGTGAATAGGTTGGCGATTTTGCCGATAATGGACGGTTTGTCCTGTACCATCTCTTCCATGAGTTACTCTCTTTATAATTTCTTTCACCTCTCCCCAAAGAGAGATGTTCCAACTCTGATGTGCGTTGCTCCTTCCTGGATTGCCACACCAAAGTCTCTGCTCATTCCCATGCTCAACCAATCGCCTCCAAGTTGTTCGTTTAATCTCCGCATTTCTGCGAAGTAAGGTCGCGAATCCTCCGCTTCCCGAACAATCGGACCGATGGTCATCAAACCTCGGAACTCTGCTAGGTTTGATTGTATGACACTTTGATGGAATACGTCAAGGCTTTTTGGAAATATTCCTGATTTTTGTTCTTCTTTTGCGATATTAACTTCAATGAGAACGTTAATTCGTTTGGAAAACTTACAAAGTTCTTTAATCTGTGAGTCTGATTCGATTGTATGGATGGCTGAGCAGATTTCCGCTGCCTTTCGGATTTTGTTGCTTTGTAGCTTCCCAATAAAGTGCCATACGATGTCTTTCGGTAGGACTTCTGCCTTAGGAATCAGCTCCTGAAGGCGACTTTCACCAAATTCTCGATGACCGAGATCGTACAGTTTCCGAACATTATCGACTGATTGAGTCTTGCTTACCGCAATGAGCGTAACGCTCGATGGATCACGAGACACCATCGAGCAATTCTTATCAATTTCGCCTTTGATCGCTTGGTAGCGATCCTTAATCGTAGCTGTAGCTTCCATTGTGGCAGTCCTCAATGTATTTCGCAAGAAGATCGATGCAAGCTTGAACATCGTCCTTGTGAACGGTTTCGTTGACCGTGTGAATGTAGCGAGTTGGTGTCGACAAAGTGAACGCAGGAATTCCGCCATGGAGTCTCTGTACTCCGCCAGCATCCGTTCCTCCTCGAGGTAGTACTTCCATTTGGTAAGGAATCTTATTCTTTATTGCGGTTAGCCGGAAGTGCTCAACAACCTTTGGATGACAGATTAAGGAGCCGTCCATGATCTTGATCGCTGCACCTTTTCCTAGTTTCGTTACGTGATCTTGTTCTTGAACTCCAGGGATGTCGTTTGCCAGAGTAACGTCGAGCGCAACGACGACATCAGGAGCAATGGCAGATCCGGCCGCAGCTGCACCGCGGAGCCCAATTTCTTCCTGCACCGTGGCAACCGCATAAACGTCAACGTTATGCTTCTTGGCCTTCTTAACTGCTTCAATCATGATAAAGACGCAGGCTCGGTCATCCATGGCCTTACAACTCAAGAGATCTCCGAGCTGTATCATTTGTCGGCTCATAGAAACCATGTCCCCAATATTCACGGAGTCCTTGGTTTTCTCGCCAAGTCCACAGTCGACGAAGAAGGAGTCCAAATTTTGACCCGCACTTGCTTCCGCATCAGTAAGCATATGCTTTGGCTTCGTGCCATACATGAGAACGCCGTTGAGTGGACCGTTAGACGTATGGACAATCACCCTCTGAGAGTTGAGTTGTCGGGGATCAAATCCACCCATCGGGTTCAGCCGGATAAAACCTTCTTTGTCGATAAACTTCACGACGAATCCGATTTCGTCCATGTGTGCAGCCAACATAAGCTTCTTGCCTCCGCCACTTCCGCGCTTAATTGCAATCAGATTTCCCATGTTGTCGGTTGAAAGCTCGCAGATGTCCTTCAATTCCCTAATGACGATCTTGCGGATGAGGTCTTCTTGTCCTGGGACACCATGACCTTCGACTAATTCTTTTAACAAATCGGTGTTCATTGCGCATGTTTTACCGTCTTGTGTTATGTGTGGGAAAACTTTTCACCATTTATTTGCCTAAATGGTGGAGAATTGACCAAAGGGGAAGGAAATGTCTGAAGTAATCAAATCATCAATGTTAGTGAACCCATATCGGTTCGAGAATAAATTCATGACGATCCAGTTCCAGAAGGGCCTTCCGCCTGAAGTTGGAATCAATGGCGCACAGGTAGAAGACGTAATTGAAGTGGCATTGGCGAAGCTGGAGTCGTACCAACTTGGACAATTGTCGTGTTCAGAGAACGAAGATGCCCTGAAAGCCCTGCATCTAGCAAAAGATGCTTTGAAGCGTAGACGACAAAGACGGATGCTGCAAGGAGTCTTTAACACTCTGACTCCCCACCAAGAAAGAACCGAAGACCTTTTGGACGAATTTAGTGCCACCGGTTCGTAAAATTCGCTAAACTCCCCTTAATGAACGGAACATTCAAGTCGGGCGCCATCGTTGTCGCCCTTATGTTGAGCTATTGTGCCCAAGCACAGCTCTCGTATACAGTCTCAGATGGTTCAACCCCGAACAAAATCAAGATAACGCTTTCCTTCCGAGCCAAAAGCGACATATCAATGATTCAAATGCCGAATTGGGCCCCCGGCTCTTACCGGTATGCCAACAATTGGCGAAGGGTCTCCGATTTATCCGCAATGGTGGACGGACAATCCGCAGTTGCAAATAAAGAAACCGTAGGGAAGTTACCAGAAATAGTCACTTGGAGCTTTGCATCGAAGAAGGGGCAAGCCGTTTCAGTGTCCTATGAAACGGATTCACAATTAGCCAATGGTGTCGGGCATTATTCAGGACCGTCCACATATATGTATCCGGTTGGGCGCACTCAGGAGCCCTGCACCCTCAATTTTGCTTTTTCGAAGCCGACCAGGATTGCCATTGGACTAAATCCTATCAAAGAAAATATTTCTTATAAGGCGTCAACCTACGATCATCTCGCCGATAACCCAGTCACTTTTGGCGATTACCTAGTTGATGTTTACATGCAGCGTGGAAAAGCTCATTACATTGCCTATCGAGGTCCGGCCAGTGCGATTGAAGGAGTTGATCGAGAGTACGTAAAAAAGGCCTGTGCCTTCGTATCGCAAATGGAAGGTGACTTCTTCGGTGGCGCGCCATACGATCGCTATGTATGGCACTTCTCCGTCAACGTTGGTGCCGACGGGGCGGGTGGTCTAGAGCATCTATCTTCAACCGAAATCTCCATGGCCAACGGCGTTGGCCCCGGAGTTGTGGGAGTCTATTCCCACGAGTTCTTCCACTTGTGGAATGTTAAGCGAATTCGATCGCTTCCGCTCGGTCCTTTTGACTACACAACCATGCCCCAAACCGGAGCGCTTTGGTGGCTTGAAGGCGTTACGGACTACTTTGCTCACGCGTTACTTGGACGATACGGATGGTACGGAACCAACGAAAGGCAAGCAAATCCGATTGACAAAATGTATGCAACCCTGGTTCAAAACGTAACCGGCGTTCGAAGTAACAATGAACGATTCAATATCTCGCCATACGATTCTAGCTACAAAGTCCGCGAAGCCGCTGGTGGCGTTGGCAACTCCAATGGCCTTGGCGTGAGTTATTACAACACGGGTTTTCTGTGCGGATTTGCCCTTGATATTGAATTGCTGAACCAGACAAACGGCAAACGATCACTCGACGATGTTGAAAGGGCACTTTACGAAATGTGCAAAGACAATAAGCCAGGATTTGAAGAAGGCGAGATTAGAAACCAACTCGTCAAATTTGGTGGTGCAGCCCTAGGGGAAATGTATGACACCATCATCATGAAGCCAGGCGAAATTCCTATTGAAGCCCAATTGGCAAAAATTGGTTATGACCTAAAAGATATTGATGAAACCTATGCTAAGGTTCCGTTTATGCTGAATTCAAGTCCAGACGACAAAGCTATGAAAGTCATTTCATCAGATGTTTCAGGAATGAAAGTTGGTGATGTGGTAACCAAGATCAATATGGTCGACTTCAATAGCGACCAAGCCAATACCTTACGAAGAAACTATTCGGGCCTTACGAGAAACAATAAGGTTGGTGAAAAATGGTCGGTGACCGTAAAGTCAGGAGACCAAAGTTCCGTCCTCACTGTTGAACTAGTAGCAGGAACGAGGAAGACGAAAAAAGTTGTTTCAAAATCGACCTTAAGCCAATCTCAAATGGCACTTCGAAAGAAGTTCGAAGCAGCTAAAAGAAACTAGTTTGAACCCAGAAATCCTTCCTCAAAAAAAAGGGAAGGATTTTTTTGCGTTTCGGAACGATTTGGGATTGCCCGTGTGTAATGTAATTGAAAGCCAAGCATTTTGAATGTTAGGCAAGAAACGGAGGAATTTGGTCTTATGCCACTAATGTATGGAATCGCGGCGCTTGCCGTACTCGCCAACGGAACCGATCAAACTGGGGTTGACCCACAGATTGATAAGCAGTTCGCCATTGTGAAGAGCGACAAGCCTATGCCGCCCGCAACGGTTTCACCAGGATCGGCTCCTGCCGCTGAACTCCCTAGTTTGGCTAAGTACTCGGAGAACAAGGCAATTGCTCAGGATGGCTTTTTTACGACTCAAGATGGGGCTGTAACTATCCGAGGTACAAACGTAACTGGAACAATAAACGTAGCGGAGCCAGTCGATCTTGTCGTTGCAGGACAGCGATCAGCAAGCCCAAAGCAAACCGGAGATCGAGTAGCTGGCTTTCCAATGATGAGCTATTTCACTGATAACGGGCTTTCTCGATTAAAAGGTATGGATCGCCTGGTATCTGTTCAGTTTAATAACTCATCCGCTGGCGATGTCATCAAGTGGCTTTCAAAGCAAAACGTCAACTTTGTCGCCAATGTTGACAAATTGCCAAAAAGCAAAATCACGATGAACGTCAATCAAGTTCCGCTTCACGAAGCATTAGAAACGGTTGCGGAGTCGCTGGGCGGGTCCTGGCAAGTTCTAGGAACGACCATAATTTTGCAATCGGGCGGTTTTGCACGATCAATGTTT
>JBAXBU010000051.1:0-23700 GCA_037141835.1 Armatimonadota bacterium
GGGAAAGACCGAAATAATTCCGCCCACACCAACGGCCAACTGTACTTGAATTCGGAATTAGCTCTCGACCGCAAGATTTCCGAAGTGTTGAGGATCGTTGCCGAGATTCAATCTCATTCTAAACCCATCATTCTCAGTTGCTACCAAGAGTTTCTACGTTCTAGCCTAGATGACGAAACGCGGGAATACGAATCCCCTTACGATCAGGTTCGAGAAGTTTTGATCCACGGCCACTATTTTTCGCAAAAAGATATTGAGTTTTGTAAGGATCTGCCGTCTGAATTCTTTGATGCACTAGCAAACCCAGATGAAGCTCGCCAGCTTCATGCTTGCTTAATTTTCTACTATGTACAAAATATGTAGAAAATAGTATTAAAAATATACACTATTAGTGTATATTTTACATATGCCTTGGAGGAAGCAAAAATATTTCGGCAATCACTACGAACTCCGCCTTCGTAAACACGGCCAAATTCAGTGTATCGACTTCAAGTCAAAAGCCGATGCTGACGCCTATTACCTGCAAGTCCAAATTCAAAAGGAAGAGAGTCGTCTTGAAATTCATCAGGAACTCAGACGCCAAGACCGCTTCATCCGTTTCCAGGCGATCATGGAGCAATTGGAGGAAGAAGTCAACATCTGCCGAGGCAAAGTTAGACGGCAAAGTGTATGGCACAACGTAAAAAGTCTAACCATTCCTCTCACCGTCGAAGAATCCGCCCATATCCGAAAAATCAAACGGAGTGCCGGGTACTTCCCGCTCCCTGCAGATTGGCCCAACGCTCCCATTGATACAACCGACATTCTATGCGCAAAATCCCCCCAAGAAGAAATGAAAACTTTTGACAAAAGTAAGAATCCAGACTCAATTCTTTACCATTCGCGCACACTAAACGCCGAATCATCCGGCACTAAGGTCTCCTCCAAAGAATGGAGGAGTGGCGAATACATCAGTCCGAAAAGACAAATCGATACAGCTGATGTGTTTGACGAGGTGGATGATGACCGGTTCGGACGTTACGAACGCCCAAATAGTTCAACCAACAAGAAATCTAGAACTTTTGACAAAAGTAATAATCCAGACTCAAATTTTGACCAAACCCAAGAAAATATGACCGACCAAGAAGCCTTACCTACCCTCCAAGAACTCCAAAAATGCTCGTTCATGAATCCCGATCAAAGCGAACAAGCCGACGAGATTATTCGCTGTCACCCCAAACTCTGGCGTGAGTTCGGCGAACTCTTCGACTGGACTCGTGACGAAGCCCTCGGATTCATGGACCCCAACTCAGTTCAATACAAATGTGTCCTCAAAGGAATCCAAGAACTTCGAGCCGAACTCTCAGAGCCCGGTGACTCAGCCCTCGAGCGCATTGTCCGTGAGAGTATTGTCACTTGCCACATAGAAAACGAAAGGTGTGGATTCAAGCTTTACAGCCTTCCTGAAACCAACGAAGCCGAACCAATCGCCCGCCATCGAATGCGACTCCAAGACCGCGCCTACAGCCGTATGATGCGGTCCATAGCCCAATTGTTGAGAATTCGCAAGACCCAACTTGATTACGCGCTGAAGCTGCGCAAGAATAGGCCCCCAAACTACGACCGGTCCGACTATCTCGAGGTTGACGAGCAGATCATCCGAGATCGGCAGCGCGTCGTAGAAGCAGAGACCCTCGTGGAGTCGCAATTAGCATACGACCAGGCTCAACAAGAAATCCGAGATCGAAGAGCGCTGAGAGACCAATCGGCAAGCAAAAAGACCAAGGGAGGAGGAAGGACTGTCCATGCAAAAGAGTCCAGCACCAAGACCGCCTGAGCATTCCCATTGCTCCAATTTGATGTCATAATGAAAGTAGACAGAAATGTCAACATTCCCGCGTTTCGATACGTAGGAAACAAAGTTCCCCTATGCTGACCATTACCAATTTGCACGCCTCCGTTGAGGAGAAAGAGATTCTGAGAGGAGTTAACCTGACTGTAAAGGCAGGCGAAGTCCACGCGATCATGGGGCCAAACGGTTCCGGAAAATCCACCCTTGCCAGCATTTTGGCAGGCAAGTCGGACTACGAAGTGACCAGCGGTAGCATTGACTTTGACGGTAAGGACCTGTTGGAATTGGACCCAGAAGAGAGGGCTGCCGAAGGACTATTCCTTGCCTTCCAATATCCGGTCGAGATTCCGGGCGTTACCAACACCTACTTCCTAAGGTCAGCGGTTAACTCCATCCGAAAGTACAAAGGCGAACCCGATATTTCTGCCAAGGACTTTATGGCGTTGGTGAAGGAAAAGGCGGCGATGATGGAGCTTGACCCTTCAATGCTTAGCCGATCGGTCAACGAAGGGTTCTCGGGCGGAGAGAAAAAGCGAAACGAAATTTTTCAGATGGCGGTGTTGGAACCAAAGCTTTGCGTGCTTGATGAAACTGACTCGGGACTGGATATTGATGCCCTGAAAATTGTGTCGAACGGAGTAAATGCTTTGCGGTCACCAGATCGAGCAACGGTTGTCATCACTCACTATCAGCGCCTGCTTGACTATATCGTTCCTGACTTCGTGCACGTTCTTGTTGACGGCAGAATTGTTCGGTCGGGCGGTAAAGAATTGGCGCTTGAACTGGAAGCAAAGGGCTACGACTTTATTAAAGAGGAAATCGCGGCAAAGGCGTGAATAGCTTGTTAAACTCTCCGACTGATCCTTTTGTCGACGGCTACGCTGCGATCAAGCCGGTTCTTGATATTGAGGGCTTGCCATTTTTTAGCTCGCTCAGAGAGCAAGGAATCCGCAGCTATCAAGAATTTGGAATTCCGACGCGACGGGATGAAGAATTCAAATACACATCGTTAAAGTCGCTGCAAGAAAAGAAGTTCAAATTTGGCTTTGGTGCCAACGTTGATCGAGAAGACCTTGTGAACTTTACGCTCGGAGAGATCGAAGCCTTTACCGTTTCGTTCGTTAACGGTCAATACGCGCCTGAGCTATCCTCACACACGCATTTACCTGAGGGCACTTTTGTTGGAATCGCTTCGGAGGCTCCAGAGGAGCTTCACGCAACAATTGAATCTCATTTTGGGAACATTGCTTCGTTGAAAGGTCGGTTAGGTAGTACCAATGACGAACGGTTTGTTGATCTCAACACCGCCTACCTTGGTGAAGTCGCGATCGTGTACATCCCGAAAAGTTCGACATTTTCCCAGCCAATCCACCTTCAATTCATTACATCGGATGTAACTAACGGGACGTATTCCACGCCAAGAAGCTTAATCTTGCTTGAAGAAAACGCTGAGGCAAATGTTATTGAATCGTATGCAACGTTGAGCGGATTTGGCTTTACTTGTGCAGTGACCGAGGTTCGGCTTGAGGCTTCAGCAAGGCTTGAGCATACGAGATATCAAGATGAATCGTTAGAATCGACGCATATTTCAAATACCTATATTCATCAAGAAGCGAAATCGGTTTACACCTCGAACAACATTAACTTTGGTGGAGAGGTTGCTCGGAATGACATTAATGCCTTTGTTAACGGCGAGTATTGCGAGACTTGGCTCAATAGCGCCAATGTTGGCCTTGGTAGCCAGGTGATTGATAACCACACTCGAATTGATCACGCGATGCCGAATTGCCAATCATTTGAAGTCTATAAAACGATTTTGAAGGACAAAGCCGAGGGCGTTTTTAACGGCAAGATCTTTGTTTATGAAGATGCTCAGAAGACAGACGCCAAGCAGACTAACCAAGCTATTTTGTTGTCGCCCACTGCGACGATGAATACCAAGCCTCAGTTGGAGATTTTTGCTGACGATGTTAAGTGTACGCACGGAGCGACGATTGGTCAGCTAAGTGAGGATGCGCTGTTTTATCTTCGAGCGCGGGGAGTCGAGAAGTCAAAAGCGGAATCGCTGTTGGTTTACGCGTTTGCGGCCGAAGTTTTGGAAAAGGTTCAGATCGAAGCGGTTCGCGAGAAGCTTGAAGCTCGGTTGTTTGAAAAGTTGGCGTAGAGGGTCTTATACTTCCTTCTGAGGTCCATCATCCCTTGGGGACTTTTAGTCCCTCTGTCTCGCCAGGCATGGTTTGTAATAGTCATTGTGTTTGCCTGGCGAGACACCTTCCCTATCTAGGGAAGGACTTTGTTCAGGGCCATTCGAGAGTCTCCTCTGGTTAAAGTTCATTGACAATTTGACCTATGACTTAATGTCTTGGATATTGATTTCGCCACTGCAGATATTCCGAAAGAAAGGCGAGCCACCTTCCCTCACAATGGAAGGACTTTGTTCCTGGGAAAGCGAAAGTACAAGTTTTGGAAAGGAATCATGAAGTTCGGACTTCTATTCGATGTCTTGAATATTGATTTCGCCAAGGCATATTTTCCGAATAAACTCAGCGACTCCGTCAGGGTTAGCAAGTACGCGTTGCGCAGAAATTCGGACCACGGATATACCAGCTTGAAGAAGCTGATGATCCCGAGCCTGGTCACTTTGAAACTTAGCTTCATGAATACTTCCATCAATTTCAAAGACAATTTTTAGCTTGGCAAAATAGAAATCGACTGTGAATCTTCCTAGCAATGGAGTTTGGCGCCGAAAGTGAAATTCTTTGTTGACCTTTGGTCTCAGACGTTGCCAAATCATCACTTCCGGCAGTGACATCTTTTGGCGCAGGGAACGAGCTCGGGCAATTTTCTGAGGAGCTACCTTCGAAAACACATCTCGATTTCTCTCTGAAAAGCCCATTATCCCACTATTCTACTTCTCATCGTGAGTGAAAAAAGTTGGAGATGAGTTACGAAGTCCTTCCCTAGATAGGGAAGGTGGCGCATCGGTTTTTCCGATTCCTTATCCAGTTCAAAACCGATGCGTCGGAAGGGATGAAGTTTCAAAAGGATGAAGTTCCCAAAGAATGAAGTTCCCAAGGGATGAACTGCCCAAGGGTTGAAGTTCCCAAGGGATGAAGTTCCCAAGGGATGAAGTTCCCAAGGGATGAAGTTCCCAAGGGATGAAGAACAGGAACTAAACCGCCTTTTTCAAAAGGAAGTCTTCGACTGCGAATTGAACTTGTTCGCGGGTAGGTTCGAGGTCCCATCGGGCGCATTCGCCGCCGTCAATCGAGTGACCGCTCATGTCGTACAACAGGAGCCAGCCGGACATATTTGAGGAAAAGAAAAGCGCAAAGCGGTAATCGAAATAATTCGCTTTGTGCCCGTCGTCGTGCTTCTCAAAAAAAATCCAGTCGCCGTTCTCGCGCTTCCAGTACTTCACCGAAGCCTATAGGATACAACTGACCTATCATAGATTCGCGTTAGAATCAAGTGGGGTGGGACTTTCGGTCTAGGCTGCTGACAACAAACTAGGTTAATTGCCTTGCTAAACTAGAAATCGTGAATGTGTACGAATCCATGCTCCTTGAAGGAATAAAGGACGGGGCGTTCCCGGGGGCCGGTTATGGGGTCTTTAAGGATGGGAAGCTGATTCAGGGCGTTGCGGGTTCTCACACTTATGACGGGGATTCAGTACCGATAAGCCTTGAGACGGTTTGGGATCTTGCGAGTGTGAGCAAAGTCATCGGCACAACGACTGCCGCCATGATGTTGGTGCAATCTGGACAGTTAGATCTCGATCATCCAGTGAGTTTGGTCATTCCAGAGTTTGAGCAGAATGGTAAAGGGCACATTACTTTCCGAAATCTGATGGTGCATGATTCGGGTCTGGTTGCTTTTCGTCCGTACCACCAGACTTGCCAAACCTCGCAAGAAGTCATGTCTTCTATATATAAGGAGAAACTCACTTACGAAACGGGGTCTCAGATGGTTTACAGTGATCTGAGCATGATCTTGGTTGCGGAAGCAATTGAGCGGATCACCAAGACTAAGCTTGATGAATATCTCAAGGTGAGTGTTTTCCAAAAACTAGGAATGAATCACACGGGGTATTTCCGGCGTGAACATCAATCGTTCATAGAGAAGGTCAGTCGATCTGGATGCGCCCCTACTGAGGAAATGGAAGATTGGCGTAAGGCTCTCCGCGAAAACCGATACGGGAAGATCGGTAGTGAGGCAATGTTTGGCCTGGGCCCTCAGTTTGTGCAGGGAGAAGTTCATGATCCAACTGCCACGGTACTGGATGGTGTCGCCGGACACGCAGGGTTGTTCTCTACGGTTGGGGATTTATGCCTATTCCTGGTGGCTTTTCTCACAAAAAGTCAAACCATCATTGATTCCGACGTATTTAAGATGTTTACAACAAGGCAGGAAACAAAGAGTACTCGGGCACTCGGGTGGGATACGAAATCTCCAACTGGCTCATCAGCTGGAGTCAGTTTTGGTTCAAATTCGTTTGGACACACGGGATACACCGGAACCTCGGTCTGGTGTGCCCCTGATTCCCATAAGTTCTCGATTTTGCTGTCGAATCGGGTCAATCCGACTAGTAAAAATACAAAAATTTTGGCTTTTAGACCGAAATTTAACGAACTAACCTAGCTTTTTTTCGTTTCCATTAGGTTCAAAGGTGATTTTTTCCTAAAATACTGTCAAAAAAGGTAGGAACAAATTCAATAAATGTCGTCATAATAACTCCAACATTCCTCAGATGTTCTGATGAGTGGGAGATTATATCCAATGCGAAATCGTGCATTTACTCTTATCGAGTTGCTGGTTGTTATTGCAATCATCGCAATTCTTGCAGCAATCCTCTTCCCTGTTTTTGCTCAGGCAAAACTAGCCGCTAAAAAGGCTTCTTCAATCAGCCAAAACAAGCAAATCACCCTCGCAGCCATCATGTATGGTTCCGACGTTGATGACATGCTTCCTTTGTCAGTTTCTGGAAACTGGTCACAGTTGGGCAATGCTAATCCTGCACTCCGGTCAAACACCTGGGTTTGGATCATTCAGCCTTACATGAAGAACCTTCAAATGATGGTTGACCCAGCTGTTGGAGATACCAACGTTGAGTTCGGAACTGGAGTTAACTCTTGGTCCTACAACCAGAACCGACACCCACAGTACGGTTACAACTACTTGTTCCTTTCACCTTGGTACAACTGTGACTACAGCCTTGGACGATCGTTCACTGCTGCTCTTCAGCCTGCAGAAACTGTTATGTTCTCAACCTCACGAGTGTTTGAAGCTAACGAGCGAGTAGGTTACTACGCAGTCAACGCACCAGGCGCATGGCCTCTAGTAGCTCCAGCTCCTTTTGCATGTATCTGGTGGGATGGATCAGCCGGATCAGGTAACTGGTCTGCTGGTGGCGTAAAGGTCATCACTGCATCTGCACGAGTTAAGACATACAACGGCGCAATCATCGGATTCGTTGATGGTCACACCAAGTTGCTCAAAGCTGGTGCCGCTGCTGCTGGTACTGACTTCGGTACAGCTGTTCCTGGTGGAGCTGCTGACGGTGCTGTCATTACTGACACTCCTGCATTGGGTATGACCAAGTACCTCTGGGATCTCGACGGTACAACCGCTGACCTAGTATTCTAAGATGAAGAAAGTTCTAGTTCTCGTAAGCATTCTCGCTGCCTTCGTAATGGTTGGCTGTGGAGATAGCGGTGGTGGTACTGACGTAAATGCTGGCGGAAAAGCATCGTTGAACCCTGAGCCTGTTGCCCCTAACCCGGTGACAGGTAAAGCGAACAGCCTTGCCAGCGACAAAGCGACACCTGCTCCTGCTGGAGTTAAGACTGGAACGCCTGGAGGCTAGCCTCCACTTGTTTAGCGAAAGCTAAATGGATTAAGGGTTCGTGATGAAAATCACGAACCCTTTTTTTGTTTGGTGGGTATTGAGCGAATCAATTTTGAGAATTGCAGGTCTGATTCGCATCAGGGGCTTCGCCCTGATGACTTCGCAACTTGGGCGAAGTCACCAAATGTGTTCGCAAGGCTCTGGAAACCTAATTGGTCCCTTTATTCGTTCTTGCCACAAATTCATCCAGCGACATCGCGCCGAGGTCGCCTTCTTCTCGGCAGCGAACTCCGACCGTGTTATTCTCGATGTCCTTATCTCCAACAATGAGCATGAAGGGGACCTTTTGTAGTTGAGTCTCGCGAATCTTTTTGCCAAGGGTTTCTCTTCGATCGTCGACTTCCACACGCATGCCGTATTCGTCTCGAAGTTTCAGAGACAACTCTTTAGCGTAGTCATTGTGTCGATCCGCAATCGCTAAGATTGCAACCTGGACGGGTGCAAGCCAAAATGGGAAGGCTCCGGCAAATTGCTCGGTCAAAAGACCAATCATTCGCTCAAGTGACCCAAATGGCGCTCGGTGGATCATCACTGGTCGGTGCGGCTTGCTATCCTCACCGATGTATTCCAGTTCAAATCGTTCGGGCAAGTTGTAGTCAACTTGGACCGTACCCATTTGCCAGTCACGACCAAGGGCATCCTTGATAATCATGTCGAGCTTGGGGCCGTAGAATGCCGCGTCTCCAGGCGATACTTCATATTCCAGACCTTTGTCATCGCATGCTTTGAGGATCGCTTCGGTAGCTAGTCGCCAATTTTCTTCATCTCCGATGTATTTGTCGGAGGTCGGATCTTTGGTTCCCACTCGGGCGCGATAGTTGGATAGTCCCAATTTCTTCAGAACGGCTTGCATGAGATCAACAACGGAGGTGAATTCCTCAAGAAGTTGATCGGGCCGGACGAACAGGTGGGCATCGTCTTGGGTAAAGCCTCGGGCACGCAAGATTCCGGTGACTTCACCGCTTTGCTCATATCGATACACGGTGCCCATTTCGCAGTAGCGAACCGGAAGATCGCGGTATGAGCGCATCTGGGATCGGTAGATTTCGATGTGGAAAGGGCAGTTCATCGGCTTTAGGATGAAAGTTTCCTTTTCTTCATCTTCCATGAAAGGGAACATCTTTTCTTTATAGTTGTAGATGTGACCAGAGGTCTCCCAAAGCTTTGCATTGCCAAGGTGCGGAGTCACAACCGGTTGATAGCCGCGGCGCATCTGCTCGTGATTCATGAAGTCAGACAACGTCATGCGTAGCTGAGCGCCTTTTGGTAGCCAGAGGGGAAGTCCAGTGCCTACACGAGCGCTGAACATGAACAAGCCAAGCTCTCGACCCAAGATTCGGTGGTCTCGCTTTTTGGCCTCTTCGATATGAGCTAAGTGCTCTTCCAGTTCTTCTTTGGTCTCGAATGCAGTTCCGTAGATGCGGGTTAGCTGCTTGTTTTTGACATCACCTCGCCAATAAGCTCCTGCCAAAGTGGTGAGCTTAAATGCCTTGATTTCCTTAGTCGAATCTACATGTGGACCTCGACAAAGGTCAAGAAATCGGTGTTGGACGCCGTCTCGATCCATTCGCTTTTGCTCGAAGAATGATATTGCTTCACCTTCGGGGATGGCGTCAAGGAGTTGGAGCTTGTATTCCGCGACCGCTTCACCCATACCAGGGATGCTTGCGTCAAGAATCAGAGCCTTGGCTTCTTCGCGGGTGACTTCGGTTCGTTCAATGCGTTGATCTAGCTTGGCTAGTTCCTTCATTCGCTTTTCAATGGACTCAAGTTCTTCTTCTTTAAGCGAGGTTGGGAATTCGATATCGTAGTAAAAGCCGTTCTCGATTGGGGGACCAATGCTGAGTTTTGCGCCGGGGTAGAGCTCGGTGACGGCTTGTGCCATCAGATGGGCGGCGGAATGCCGCAGACGATAGAGATAAGAATCTTCGTACTTGAGTTTCATTTTTTGTGCCTCCCTGACCAAGGGATTGATAATGTGAACCTCAGTATATCTCAGGTGCTCCAAGTTCGGTAAGCGGTAGAGATTGAGCCGAATCAATTCTTAACAAGTGGATGTCACCTACTCCACCGGTTAAGAAAACGTGCAAATGATTAACCTTTCTCTGTCAGCGTAACTCTATACAGAAAATAGCCGACTGGTGAATATTTTGGAAGGCGTTCATAGTCTTACTGTGCCACCACATTTGTGTGATGGTCAATTAGGAAAAATCACATGATTAATTACATTCAGCGGGGCTCGATCAACATCATCGCGCTCGGCTTACTTTTAGGTGTTGCTGGTATAGCAAGTGCGGACGAAGTTAGCTTTGTTGGCTCGACTCTTGGGCAATTTAACGCTCAAGCATTTGGGACAACAAATTCTCTTCTTGACCTTCATTACAGTAATTCGACATTTAACAACATTACGGTTGGAAACGCTTTGGACTTAGGCGGTAACCCCAGTCCTGGCTCAAACGTTGATAATCTTGGATCATTCGATCTCGGGTTAACCAACGCAACCTATAACGGTAACACATTCAGCGTAAAGGTTACATTTACGGCCCCGAGCACAATCGTTGGCGGAAACAGTGCGGTCTTCACCGACATCATCACAGGGACTGTATCCGGTGGACAAGGAGGAGTATTGATTGACTTCGACAATACGCCTCAGACTTTCTTTTTCACGAATGCATTGGCTACCGGAAGCTTCACCATGTTCGTCAATGACGTATCAATCGCACCTGGAGGGAAAGCCGCCATCAACGGTCACATAACTGCCAGCCAAACCGCAGTACCAGAGCCGGCAGCCCTCGCCGGACTTGGTTGTGGGCTGCTTGGACTATTTGGAATGCGACGAAAGCGTAGAGCCTAGTCTCCTCCATTAACTGGCTCTTTTTATTAGCCCAAAGAGCCTTGTATTATTGTTCGGATCACGATTTTCGTGGTCCGATCTTTTTTTAACGTTTCAGGTAAAAGGCGAGCGAGGAGATGGGTTGCTGCCATTTGAGAGCATCGATGCCAATGGCAAAGATGCGATTACGATCGAGTCTTATAAGTTGATTGATTGGAATGCTGGTAGCACGTTAGATCCGGAAAGTCGAACGGCTCATGAAATTGAGAAGTTAAAGGTCATTGATGCTGAAGGCATCATGATTGGTCGATTGCATGATTTCACGATGAGCCCTAAGGGACTGATCGAAGAGATTTCGGTTCGGACTGAAGGGGTTTTTGGTATTGGGGCTCACGAAACAATCGTTCCAAGTTCAAAGGTCCGAGCGATGGGGCAGTATATGATTACCGTCGAATCGAACTAAGTAATTGTTCTTCGTCTCGAGGTGAAGGAACTTTGAGCATTACTGGATGATTGTTATCTGGGTCCAAATAGACATTGCGTCTAATTGCCATAGTCCTGACTTTAGCCCCGAAGGGGCGACTCAAATTAGCCCAGCATGAAATGCTGGGTTGGGTCTTCAAGCAAGAGGGCTGAAAGTCCGTTTCAATCCAATAAAATAGCATCAGCATGTCTCAATCTCTTTCGCAAGTAATGGTTCACGCTGTCTTCAGTACAAAGCATCGAACACCTTGGCTCGACTCCGAACTCAGAAAGTCACTATGTGCCTATATTGCCACATTGATGAAATCCCAAGGGCACATCCCTATCATGGTCGGCGGTCATGACGATCATGTTCACATTTTGTTTGGCTTAGCCAGGACGGTCTCGATCTCAGAGACGATCAAACACACCAAGATTCACACGTCCATGTGGGTAAAGAAGGAGTTTGAGAATCGTGCAGACTTCGGGTGGCAGGGAGGTTACGGTGCATTCAGTGTTTCCTATTCCTCCCTGAATTCAGCGATTTCCTATATCGCCAATCAAGAGGATCATCATAGCAAAACATCGTTTCAAGACGAATTTCGGAGCCTGATGAAAGAGAATGGAATTGAAATTGATGAGAGATACGTTTGGGATTGAGGCGAACCTTCAGCTCGCAAAACAAGTTCCAGATCACCCAGCATTTCATGCTGGGCTAATTTGAAACGCCGCCTTCGGGGCTAAAAGGAGATAGCGGTCGGTACCAATTTAGGCTAATTTGAATCGATTTTTTCGGGGCTAAAAGACCATTGGATCTATTGTAAGAATTTGATATAACCACACTAACCAGCGAGGAGCCATAATGATTCTCTCACGGAAGACCCAAGAATTGGCCGGATCCATTATTGGAGCCGGTCCAATTTTTTGCCCTTTATTGAGCGTATATTTCTCGAGCCCGAGCCAAGAGTTGACCTTCGGTCATGTGGCTCTGATCAACCTTGACTGCAGCCAGGATTCGTTCTGACAAAGGCTTGTGATGTTCGGTGAGCCAAGTTACGAATAGGTCCATGGTATTGCTGGATCCATCACCGTCACCAAAGATGAGGATTTTCTCTGCATCCTTGATACTGCCGGTTACGGCTTCAAAGTACTCCTTGTGGTTTGGTTTCTCGATATGGTCGGAGTAGTCGTGCTTGGAATGAACATGGCTCTCGTGACCAAGTGCATTGTGCGGCTTGATTGTTTCCGGAACGGCTCCCTTCATTTCGGCCTGGTAGACCTTAGCCTCTTTGTGGTCGATTACTAGTAGCATGTGTAAGCCCTCTTCTGCTCCAGTTCCCACCGTAACTGAACGAATTAGGTGTCTGATCTTGTTAAGCTGTTCCGGGGTGATGATGTCGGTGTGGGTCGGGGAGTCAAAGACAATTGTCTGTCCGCCCAGCGAGACTTTTACGTTACTGTTTTTTTCGTCCTGAACTTCGCCGAGGGATTCGAAAAAGGAACGAACGTCTTTCCACTCGAGGTTGTGGGTCATTGGATGTTGAAAGACTTGATCATAGATACGTTGGGTATTTGAATTCATGGTTCTCCCTTTTGGGTTCATTTCGTCCCACTCCAACCGCGTAGTTTGCGTTGCTAATAATGAGCAATTGGTTGTCTATGTTCTCACGGACACGGAATTTTAGGTACAAAAAAATCGCGCCGTTCCCCATAGGAAGGTCGGGCACGATTTTTTCGGTTTGTTTGAGTGGTTAGTTGTTGGTATAGACTCGGATTCTCGCTTCTTGGTCGAATCTCACACCGAGGGCTGTACCGCGACCAAGGGTGACATTGCTTGACTTTGGTTTATTGAGAAGTGTCTCGTAAAGGTAACCAAGCGCTCCGCCGATTACTGCGTTTGTTACGACGTTTCCTTTAGTTACGAGGGCGATGAGAGCTCCTGCACCAGCGCCAGTTCCAACGTATTTAAGGTCATCACGCTTTTGATTGTTGGGGTTCACGACAATTCTACCGTTCTCATTGATGACGCTCTTTGAGTCTAATCCGATCAATGAGGCAGTGATCGGAACCTTTCGATTATTCGCGATGATGATGCTGTCGAATGAGAGGCCAAGTATTCCTGGTGTGTCGTTTCGCTTTGCTTGAGCAAAGTTTACATGACCTTGAATTTTGGTTCCTTGTGGCAATCCGAAGTAGTCCGAGCTACCATTAGTGTCTATGGTTGCGGTGAACTTATCGCCAACTTGCGATTGATCGGAACTGAGGCTTGAATCAAGTTTGACTGGGATGACGCTTCCGATTGGTTGGACAGAAATAACTGAACTTCGATTGGTATCGTTGTTGTTATTTCCACTGTTGCCGTTTCCATTGTTTCCGTTACCATTTGAGATTCCGTTGGTCGAAATGTTGACAGTGCTTCTGTTCTCATCCCAATCAACGTAGGCGCCGAGTGATTCGCTGATAAATCGAATAGGTACCATCGTAGAACCGTTGACCACTTGGGCAGGATATTGAACTGGAACGGCTTTCCCATTGACGTAGGCCTCATCGTTGTTGATTCTAAGCTCAACACGAGTGTTTCCTCGATTCGCCATGACCATTTGATCTTGAGAATTCCAATCGACATTGGCGCCCATTTTTTCAAAGATTCCTCGAAGGGGAACCATAATGTGGTCTCCCATCATTTGTGGTTGGGTACCTTCAAATCGAACGTTTTGACCGTCGACGTTGACATATATTGTTCTTGCTTGGCTTAATGCTGCCAAGGCAGTTAGTGCCGTAAAGCAAAGGATTTTCCCAAATTTAAAATTAGTTGAATTCATAGTGACCATTTCTGAAGCTTGTAGGCTTCAATCACTTCAACTCCGGATCGTTCTTACTCGTTGCTAATTGTAGTTTTCTTAGACAGCGATCAGGTTAGAGATGGGGCAACCCCTCAGGATTTTAAAAACTACACTTTGTTACTAGGTTGCAAGTTGTTCGGGTTCCGAAGCTATAATAAAAAGTTGCGACGAATGTTGCGACTGTGGAGCGACTCACTTAAAGATGTCATCGATCGAAAGCCTCATAGGACTCGCTTGTCAAGTTAACGATTTTGTTGCTCAGGCAATGCGTCCGGCAATCCTTGATCAAGGATTGACATCGGCTTCTTTTGACTTGTTGAGCGCTATTTGGGCGGCTGATGGCCGGGAGACCCAGGCTCAGATTGGAAAGCGACTTGGTCTATCTCGGGCAACAATCAGCGAAGCCATTACTGCGCTCGTGCAGTCCGGTTACGTCATACGTCGACCCTCGGATATTGACTCAAGAGCCGTAAACCTTGAACTTACACCGTCTGGTCACAAAAAGGTGAAAGCGGTCCTTGCCGAAATGAAGCGGATCGAGTCTGAGCTTGATGGAAAGATTGGAGCTAAAGAAACAGAATCGGCGGCAAAAACTCTCAGAAAAATCCTCAATTCGCTAAAAATTGAAGTTTCTTGAATCTTTTTTAATATTGTACGCGTCCCGAACAATGTAGAGGTGGCCATGCTACGGATAGTAGGCGTACAACGATCAGAACATATATTGGAAGAATTTGTTCTTCTGCAAAATCATTCATCGATGAGGATGCGGCTCCGTGGGCATGTGATCATGTCGGAAGCCTATCTTTCTCATTACTCCCTCGATTCGATTTATGCCTTCACTGACGAAGAGCAAATTCATCCGGGTGCTTTCGTGATTGTTCACAGCGGATTCGGTATTAATCGCTGGGCAAGAACCAAACAGGGATCGATGGTTTACATGTGTTACATCGGTGCACGGGAATCACTTTGGAGCCATGCTCCAGGGCCGATGCACATTCTTTGTACTCAGCATACTTACGAGGAACGAACGAGCCCGATCGAAGAACTCGTCCGTTAGGTCACAGGAAGCTAGGACGGCGTTGTCCTATTTATCGATACTTTTTTGCAATTTCGTGCTGTCGAGTTGCATAAAGTGCCAGTAGAATAGGTTCAAAGCAATGCTTAGGCACTGGTTAAGTCTTTCGGTTGGACTCGCGCTTTTTGGAGCGTCCGTTCTATTGCCTCAAAAAATCAGTGCACAGAAGAAACCCGCGCCCGCGAGTGTCCCGAGTTTTGCGACCGATGTGGCTCCTATTGTCGACAAATATTGTGTGTCATGCCATTCGGATAAAGTTGCCCCGGGGGGTGTGAGGTTGACTAAGGGAATGTCTGGCACCGAAGCACTCAAGGATCCAGCTTTATGGAACCGAGTTGCAAAGAACCTTGCGAACAAACACATGCCGCCACAAGGTTCGCCAATGCCGACCGACGCACAAAGGAAATCGTTCGTTACTTGGGTTGACACGTCATTTGCTCAGAATTGTAATTTGGCTGATCCCGGAAAGGTTACGCTTCGTCGATTAAACAGAGAGGAGTACAACAACTCGGTAAGGGACCTTTTGGGAGTCTCGATAAGACCGGCTGACGATTTCCCTAACGACGATGTGGGATATGGGTTTGACAATATCGGTGACGTTCTTTCAATGTCTCCATTGTTGATGGAAAAGTACCTGTCTGCATCGGAAAAGTTAGTCAAATCTGCAATCAGGGTTCCGTCCGTCACAACCCAGACAGTAGCCGGTGATGCCATGGCGTATTCTCCGACCGGGATCAATGTATCTGAAAACGCTTTGTATTTTTTCTCGAACGGCACGGGTTCGGTTTCCTTCAAAGTTAAGCGACCTGGTTGGTATCGAATTCAAATGAAAGCGGCAGAGCAGCACGCCGGTCCTGACTTTGTAAAGTTCGACCTGAAGCTTGGGCGAGACCTTCTTACGACGTTTGAGATTAAAGACCCGCCATCGAAGCCTGGAATTTATGTCTTTCCGACTAAATTGACACCGGGCGATTGGAATGTGTCGGTTTCCTTTACAAACGACTATTATCTGGCTCCGCAAGGTGGACAAAAGGCTCAGGATCGCAACGCGTACCTTTATAATCTGGAGCTAGTTGGTCCTATTGAGGAAAATCCGATTCGGACTTCATTTCAAAAGCGCTTGATCCCCGAGGTTCCGCCAAAGGAGTTGCAAGAGGCAGAAGCTCGTAAGAGTTTAGAGTGGTTCGCTTCGCGGGCTTACCGTCGTCCAATCACCAAGGAAGAACTTGACCGGTTGATGACAGTTTTCCTCATGGGGGCTCGGACCGGAGATGGATATGAGCGGGCAATGCAGGTGGCTTGCCAGGCAGTCCTATGTAATCCAAACTTTTTGTTCAGAGTTGAACTTGATGCCGCGAATCAGCCATCGAGAAGTTTGAATTCGTATGAGTTGGCATCACGACTCAGTTATTTCCTTTGGTCTTCGCTTCCAGACGAAACTCTTTATGCTGCGGCGAAATCAGGAGAATTGACGAAACCGGAAGTCCTCAAGGAACAAGTTGCAAGGATGTTGAAGGATCCAAAAGCCGAGGCGATTGTCGACAACTTCGCGATGCAGTGGCTTCAGCTCCGCAAGATCTACAATTTCCAACCCGATAAGAAGCAGTTTCCTGAATATACCGATGCGCTGATGAATTCGATGGTTGAAGAGTCCAAGATGGTCTTTGCCAATGTCATGAACGAAGATCGGCCCATCCTCGATTTTCTTGACAGCAGATATACGTTCGTCAACGAGGCATTGGCTAAGCATTACGGAATCAGCGGAGTGTCGGGTGATACGATGCGCAAGGTCAGTACCGATGGCACTGGGCGTGGCGGAGTCCTCACTCAGGGAGCAGTTTTAGCGATCACGTCTAACCCAACCCGAACTAGCCCTACAAAACGCGGACGATGGATCCTTGAACAGATTCTTGGGACGCCACCACCGCCTCCACCTCCGGGAGTTGATGATCTTGGAGTCACGGCTGCGATCAACCCAAGCTTTAGCCTACGAAAGAAGATGGAGGAGCACCGAAAGAATCCAGCTTGCGCGGTTTGTCATTTGAAAATGGATGCCTTGGGATTTGGGTTTGAGAACTACGATTCGGTTGGCAAGTGGAGAACGAAGGACGATAACATGGCCATTGATAGTTCGGCGGTATTGCCGGACGGCAGTAAGTTTAGTGGACCAACTCAGTTGAAGGCGGTCCTTATGAACAATAAGAAGGAATTCGCTTACAGCTTTGCCGAGAAGTTGATGACTTTTGCCCTTGGGCGAGGGGTTGATATCAATGACAAGTGCTTCATTGATGATGTGGTTAAGAAAGCCGAAGCGAACGGCTACAAATTTTCCGCAGTTGTCCAAGGAATCGCTTCAAGTGAACCGTTTAGAAAGAGAAAAGGAGATAAATGAGCCAAACACCCCTTAATCGACGTACATTTTTGAAGGGCCTGGGAACGCTGATGGCGTTGCCAGTTCTTGAGGGAATGGCTCCGCTTGCCTATGCGAGTGGTTCTGGCGCAATCGCGGCCAATCCTACTCGGATGGCATTTGTCTTTGTTCCGAACGGAATCAATATGGCCGAATGGACGCCAAAGGCGGCTGGAGCCTTGCAAATGACGCCGATTCTTCAGCCACTAGCTGAACTCCAGAAAGATATTTCGATTTTGACTGGCTTGTCTCAACAAAATGCTTTTGCTTTAGGGGACGGTCCTGGAGATCACGCTCGTTCGACGGCGGCCTGGTTGACCGGGGTTCATCCTCGAAAGACAGCTGGTGCTGACATTAAGAATGGAATTTCGGTTGACCAAGTTGCGGCTCAGGCAATTGGAAATAAGACTCGATTTGCTTCTTTAGAAATTGGCTGTGAGCGCAGTGGACTCGCTGGAGACTGCGACAGCGGCTACTCATGTGCTTACTCGAGCAATATTTCCTGGAAGAGTGAAAACACTCCAATTCCAAAGGAGGTCAATCCTCGGCTCGTTTTTGAAAGACTATTTGGTAGCGGAGCTCAAAGCGAAGAGCAAGAAAGCATGGCGCGGCGGGACCTGTTTAACAAGTCGATCCTTGACTTCGTTATGGAGGACGCGGCAAACCTCAAGTCTCGACTTGGTAAGCGCGACCAAATGAAGATGGAGGAGTATTTTACGGCGGTAAGGGATATTGAAAACCGACTGACAAGGTTTGAGAACCAGGCAAAGTTGGAAGCCGCCGCAGGCGTTGGTAGGCCGAAGGGAATTCCGGGTGATTTTGGGGACCATATTCGACTGATGGGCGACATGATGGTTCTGGCATTCCAGGCGGACCTTACTCGGGTTGCCACATTCATGTTTGCCAATGACGGCTCCAATCGCTCTTATGCCCAGATTGGCGTTAGCGATGGGCACCACGATATTAGTCACCACGGACAGCAAGCTGACAAGTTGGACAAGAAGAAAGCAATTGATACCTATCACATTCAGCAGCTGGCCTACGTGCTCAAGCGAATGAAGTCGATCAAGGAAGGAGATTCAACCCTTTTGGACAACACTTTGCTGGTTTATGGAGCAGGTATTAGCGACGGAAATGCCCACAACCATAACAACCTTCCGATCCTTCTTGCGGGTCATGGTGGTGGATATAAATCAGGGCAACATGTGGTTTATGACGATCATACACCGTTGAACAACTTGTTCATCACGATGCTAGACCGGGTTGGAGTTCGGGTTGATAAGCTAGGTGACTCTAACGGTAAGTTGAATGGATTGTTCTAGACAGAAAAGTATTGGTTGGTAAGGAAAGTGATATCCTCACGAAATGATATCGATTGCCGTATTTGTTGCTCTTCTTCAGACCCCTCAGGTTCCGGTCGCAAACCCTGATGACGTGAAAAGCGAGGACGCCATCATCAAGTCGATGTACTCGGTGATATCAGGTCCAGCTGGAGAAAAGAGGAATTGGAATCGCTTTCGGTCGTTGTTTACTCCGAAAGGGACGCTTGCTGCAGTAGTGAAGAATAGAGCCGGGAAAGTTGTCACCGCCAATATGACACCGGAAGACTACATCACTCGATCGGGCCCGTATATTGAAGAAAATGGATTTTTCGAACGTGAATCTAAACGCAAATCAATGAGGTCAATTGATCTTGTTAATGTACTCAGCGAATACGAATCGCGCAAAAAACTAGACGATAAGAAGCCATTCGAGACAGGCACGAACTCGATTCAATTGTACTTCGACGGAAGTCGGTGGTACATTCATTCGATCTTGTGGCAAGATAAGCTTAAGTAGCCGTCAGCCGTCAGCCGTCAGCCGAAAGCTTTCAGCTAGTAGAGTTGTGGTTTTCGCCGTCGTGCGGGATGAATGCGAGGGTAATCAGTCCTGGAATTGCGAAGAGCAGGGCAGCTGCGAACGTCGTCTTGTAGCCGTTCGGTGAACCGTTTGGTCCTGATGCAGCGGCGAGAATAACACCACCAATGATTCCTGAGAGGGCAATAAATGTGGCGCCAAGACCAGTGCCGATGGCAAAGTGGGCAGTCCGGTGGTTGCCTCGCTGGGCAACTCTCATGAGGTAAACCGCATAGCCGGCATAGCCAAGGCCGTAGCCAAATTGGTCCGTGAAGTCAACGAAGCCGATGACGTATAAACTTGAAGGTTGGGCAAAAGCGGCGTAGATATAAAGCAAGATTGGGAGGTGCATGAGGAAGGCGATTAGCCAAAAGCCCTTTTTGAGACCCATTTTGCTGGCGACTATTCCACCGACGATTCCGCCGCAGATGATTCCGGCTACGCCGACAATTCCTTTTACAAGTCCGAACTGACTGTTGTTCAAGGCAAGGCCGCCTTTGATGAGATCGTCCTTAAGGAAGAGAACCGAAATCTTGGCAACCATGGCTTCGGAGAACCGATAGAAGGTTAGGAAGCATAGGATTGGAATGATGCCGGATTGACGGAAGAAGCTTAAGAACGCTTCGCCCATATCTGTGCCTTTTAGTGATTTACGGAGGAACAGGACAAGTCCGATGGCAATCGGTGCCATCACGGCAAACTGAACGATTTCGCCCATGGCTCCGCTCCATCCGGTCGGAATGTCAAACATGACTGCTTCCTTGGGGAGCGCCCAGCCAGCAAATCGGCCCGAGAGTGAGTTGGCAAAGAGTTTCCAAAGTGCGCTGATCGAAAAGTAGGTGGCTGCATAAAAGCCAAGAATCGCAATCGTACGGAAGAGGTTGCCTTGAAATTGACCTCGTTGATCTTGGGTCGGCTCAACATCCTGGGCTACTTCGGGAATGAGTTTTCTGGTGGGAAGCATCAACATTCCGTAAAGGAGGGCGACACAAAGCAGGGAAACAAACCAGGCAAATGGAGCTGGAACCCACCGATGAGCTTGTCCGCCGGTGAAGGTATCCCTCGCATCCGTCGTCGGAAAGTTGGTCTTTAGTGCTGAGCTATCGTCGGGATTCGCGGAAATAACTTTGCCCATCTGATAGAGGCCAAGCGGAATTTTGGTGGTGCCGAACTCTAATATTCCGTTTTGGATGTTAAAGGCGTTTTCGGTTCCAGGAATCGCGACTGGTTCACCCTTTTGATCGAGCAACTTTTGGTTGCGGTCGTTGGACAGCTCGCCTTGATCGAGGTGAAATTTGGCACTTTTAACGAAAACGGGAGCTTTGTCAGAAGGTCCCTTCACGGTGAAATAAAGGTTCCCGCCGGTTTCAATTGACAGAGTATTGAACTTCATGAAGAAGCCAAACAAGATGGGTACGACGGCAAGGCATAACATCCGACCTGCGCGGTAGCACGCCGTTTGGACCCCGGCAAAGGCGGCTTGAGTCTCTTTTTGGAAGGCGAGAAGGTAGAAGCCGTCGGTCGCAATATTCGTCATCGCGGAGACAAAAGCACTCGCACCGAGGAATACAAGGGAAGCGATGAATGCTGAGGATCCGGGAAGTAAGAAAAATGGGGCAATGGCTAGGCAGAGCGTGAGAATGAGTTGACCCATGAGAACCCATTTGCGCTTTTTCGCACTAAGATCGACCAGAGGACCAAGTAAGAATTGGAGCGACCATGGTAAGGCGATGATTGAGGTCCAGGTGGCAATGGATTGATTGGGAATGCCGAGGTCTTTGTAGAAAATCGCCGACAGTTCGGAGATGATCGTGACCGGGATAGCCTGCATAATGTAAAGCAGGGGGACGAACTTCCAAGGGTTTGGGGAAGAAGGTCCGGTTTGGGGCTGCAAGACTTCGGTATCGGCTGACATCTGATCGAATTGTATCAGATGTCCCTTAAGGTTGTGCTCCGATTCTCAATGCTTGCCGGGATCAATTTTTTGGACCGACCGTAAAGCTGGGCTCCAATTGGTCAATGTTCTTTTGAACAGCCACGTGTCCATCCAGAAACAATGTATTGAATCCATACCCGTGCCAAGAATCGTATGTTAGGTGGCCCGTTTTCCACGAACCAATATAGGGGTCTCTTAGGTAAGGGACCGTTCGTCTAAGTGACTCATCGTCGGGCATTTTTATTAATCGTTTTCCCTTGTCGAATCCGGGAATAACTGTCATTAAGCTAGTACTATGCCCGTATGACATTTGGTCCTTTTGTCGCTCGGGAGTAAGGACCTGTCCAGCTAACTCCTTCTCGCAAAAAAAGTAGTTCTTCGATTTTAAATACGGAAGGGTAGCGGCGATGAACAACTTTTTCTGATCGATGCCATCAAAGGTAAAGTAAGGCGGGTAGTAGTCATTTGAGTCGGATTGATAGATCGCTATTGCGGTTCCGATGAATTTCAGATTGGAGGCACAGATGTTTCGCCCATTGCCACTTCTTGCAGTTGCGAACAGTGGGTAAGCCACGGCAGAAATAACTGACAGTACAACAAGACTGACAATCATGTAAGTCATTATGCGCCGTGGACTTGTACTTAAATGACTCTTATTTTCTTTCATCTTGTTAGGCCAATTATAAGGGAAATTATTTCACTTTTGTGCGGCTATTTAAGCATGTTGAAAAAAGCTAGCTAAGGAAGGGATTTAAAGTTCGGTGTTGATGTCGAGCGGCTTTCGGAACTTCACATGGGTGTCGAGGTATGAAACCGTGAATCCATCTCCATGTGGAGATTTGAATGTTTGCTTTCCTGTAAACGATGCGCCTCGGATTGGTTCACGGAGGAAAGGAGTAGTGGAAATACTTGGGAACGAGTCCGTCACTCGGATTGTTCGATTGCCTTGGTCAAAATCGGGGATTTTGGATTTGAAACTTAAGCAATGGACGAAAGACAGTTTTCCGGGTAATCCTTCTTGCCCGGCAGGAACGGGACCGTTATCCAATATACAAAGGAAGGTTTCTTTACTTTTGGAATAGGGAAAAGTGACGTTGACGAAGGTTTCGGCTCGCTCGGGGCCATCAAAAGTGAAGTAGGGAGGGAACTGATCGTCGGCATCGGATTGGTAAATTGCGATCGCGGTACCAAGCTGTTTTAGATTGGAAAGGCAGTTCAATCTTTTGTAGCACCTGCTGCCGGGAGCAAAGACAGGAAAAAGGATTGCTGCAAGGAGCGCAACGAATCCGGTTGCGCCAAGCCATTTGAGACTCAGAATGAGAATGCTTCCTTTCATGTACTCGCGGGAATCACCCATGATATGTGTTCATTATAGGGTCTTTTGCTTGAATTTCATCAGGACTTAAAGGTCGGTGTTCATATTAAGGTGCTCGATTCGTTTTGCATGACCGTCAAGGTAGGAAACGCTAAACCCCTCGGCATGTGACGAGCGAATTGTGTAGTCGTCACTTTTTGGGTCATGACGAATAGGATCTCGGAGGTACATGATTATCTCAGCGTTCAGGTATTTGTCGGTAAGGTCAACGGATCGCTTACCCTTGTTGAAGTCGGGAATAATTCCTTTAAGAGCAAGTGGGTGGACATAGGACATTTTCTTGTTAGGGCCAGCTAGATTTTCGTCTGGGTATCCCTTGTCTTTTGGGCAAAGGAAAATTTGTTCGTTCTTGATGTAGTCGTTCGTGGCTGAAATGAATTTCTTTGTTGCTTGCTCGCCTTCGAAAGTGAAATACGGGGGAAGACGATCGTCGGCATCGGATGAATACATGATCGCCCCCAAGGTTATCTGTTTTAAGTTCGAAAGACATGACCTCCGATGTCCGATGGGAGCGGTGGCGAACACCGGATACAAGACTGCGGCGCAAAGCCCAAGAACAAGAAGCCATCCCGCCACGCGAGCAGCGATATGTAGGGGAGATCCTTTTACATGCCGGCTGGGGTTTTCCATGTTATGAGTTCATTATAGGGGAACGATTGTAGTTATGGGTTTCGGGTGAAGTCCGAAATAAGCATTCGGTGATCGGAATTTTGGGTTGCGACAACCCGAGAACGAGTGGGAGTTACGGTTTTCAAGCAGTGGATTTGGTCGATTCGCACAAGGCAGGGATAGGGATTGACACAGGTAGCACCGTAACCAACTCCGACTTTGGCGAACGTATCTTTCATTCCTATGGTAATTGGTTCGAGGACGTCTACATCTGGTGGCGTGTTGAAGTCTCCACCCACGAGGTCGGGACGGAAGTTGAGCCGGTTCAATTCGGCGGCGATGGCGATGGTGAGACTCTCCGAGTCGATCACGAGGTCGTAATTGTGTGGGTCGGCCGGGTCGATCCGATACATGGTGCGTTCGAATTGATTGCGGCGGCGGTCGAGGTCGCGCGCGGCTCTCCTTGCGGTTCGGACCGACACTCCCATCCGTTCTGCCAGCCGCTCGGCGCGAAACTTCACC
>JBAXBU010000052.1:0-23556 GCA_037141835.1 Armatimonadota bacterium
ATGCAAAGCCCCATCAGGCAGTCCTTGAGCACCAAGACCTTTCCGAAATTCTCGAAAAGGTGATTAGCCTCATTGAAGCACAATTCTCAATTTCAAAAGTTGAATTGGAGGCAATCGTTCCTGAAGAATCTGTTTTCGTTATGGGTGATGAAGGAAGGCTCGAACACCTTATTGTAAACCTGCTGTTAAACTCCCTCAATGCCTCAAAGGCAAATGGAAAAGTAACGGTTTCGATCAAATCAAATGTCGATTCCACGATTTTAGTTGTCTCGGATAACGGTGCTGGAATGTCTCCAGAAATGAGTGAACGCTTGTTTCAACCATTTGCCACAACGAGATCGAATGGGTTTGGTTTGGGCCTTTATAGTTGTAAACAGATCGTGGAAGAGCATCAAGGGACAATTGATTGCACCAGCCAACCCGGCCAGGGAACTACGATGACCGTAACATTTCCAAAGGCAATATGAGTGAAATACTAATTATCGAAGATGATCCGTTCCTGTTATCTAGCCTTACCCAATTGCTAGAAGCCAATAACTTTGTGATTCGTGGCGCTTCGAATGCAAAAGACGGTTTTGCCTGTATTGCAGAACAAAATCCTGCCCTCCTCATTCTGGATCTCGGATTGCCAGACGAAGACGGGTTCTCGCTTTGCCGGCGCATAAGAATGAAATGGACATTTCCAATTTTGATGTTAACAAGCCGGAGTGATCTCATGGACAAAATCATTGGGCTAGAAGTCGGTGCCGATGACTACATTACCAAACCTTTTGAATCCAGGGAACTATTGGCAAGAATTCGGGCATGTTTGCGAAGAACTTCGGAGTACAAAATTGACGAGTCTGAAGGAGATGTGGTTCGATCGGGACCACTCGTACTTGACATGAAGCAAAGATCAACCAAGGTTGGGGAGCAAAAGGTCGTTTTAACTGCACTTGAGTTTCGATTACTTCACTATTTCGTCGTCAATGCTGGTCGAGTCCTGGAAAGAGAACAGCTCTTTGAGTCCGTGTGGGGTTATGATGATGAATTCAATTCAAACAGCTTGGACGTATTTGTTTATCGGTTACGAACCAAGATTGAGCGAGCAAGCGGAAAGAAGGCGATCCACACCGTCCGAGGTTTTGGATATCGATTCGGGTTCGAAGAATAGATCTTGCAAAGAGAGGAGAGTTCTTCTTGCAAGATTTACTTCGACCATCGCGGAGATATACTTCTAGCCATTGACATCCCTTCGTAAATGGTTCGCACTATTCTCTGTCTATTTGAAGGACGGTATCGCCTATCGTGTCAACGGCATCATTTGGATCTTGACCGATGCATTCACGATGTTCACAATGCCCTTGGTCTGGATGAGTGCCATGGGTTCCAATTCCATCGCTGGATTTGGAAAAGCAGACATCGTTAAGTATTACCTTGCCATGCTAATGGTCAGTGGATTTGTAGTCTGCCACTTTATGTGGGAACTCTCAATCGAAATTAAGGATGGTCAGTTTGCCTCCCAACTAGTTCGACCAATTTCGGTTTATCAGGTCTACTTCTTTCGAAATCTCTCGTGGCGACTCGTGCGGATGAGCCTTTGTGTACCATTTTTGCTTCTGTTTATGTGGTTCTACCGAGATACCTTGCAGGGAGTAACGTTCAATTGGAGTCCGTCATTTTGGCTCGCTCTCATTCTTGGACACCTCCTAAGCTTCACAACTGTCATGATGCTTGGCTTTATTGCCCTCTTTATCGAGGAAGCTATGGCATTATTCGAGCTTTACTACTTCCCAATGCTGTTTTTGTCGGGTCAGGTCGTGCCAGTCGCTATGCTTCCAGCATGGGCTCAAACTCTCGCAAAGTACCTTCCGTTCTATTACACAACCAATCTTCCCGTTGACATCGGAATAGGGCGAGTTACCGGAGACACAGTCTGGACTGGAATGTTGATCCAATGCCTCTACATTGGACTAACATTCAGTGTTTCAAAAGTGCTTTGGTCGAAAGGACTTAAGCAGTTTTCCGGCGTCGGGCTTTGATTCTCTAGAGCAATTTTGACTGTACGTTGACGGAAGTGATGATCCTGAGTGGCGCCCGTTGAATCCAGTGCTGAATCATCAGAATTGACAAGCGAAATACGGCTAATTCCTTCTACCATCTGTCTATGAAAAGAGCATTTACCCTGATTGAACTCTTGGTCGTAATCGCAATAATTGCTATCTTAGCCGCAATCCTATTTCCAGTTTTCGCCCAAGCAAAGCTAGCCGCAAAAAAGACCTCAAGTATCAGCAACATGAAGCAGATTGGGACGGGGGCCCAAATCTACCTGGGTGACTATGACGACGTTATTGTTCCTCTACGCCACTTTAATCCTTATGACCTAACCATTCCTTCGACGAACGGGTTCTACTTCTATCCTGTGTTATTGCAGCCATACACCAAGAGTGTCGAACTATTTCTCGATCCAAATGATCGCGCTGATGACCAAGCAATGCATTTTTCGGGATGTCCGGTCTTTGGTCGATTTGATAAAGCCGGCTGTGCATATTGGTATCTCATGGGTGCTTATCCTAGCTATGGATTCAACCGAAAATATCTCAATACCGCAACTCCAGGACCGTTCGGTGCTTTAGATTATTCGGGAGTTTCGGCTACAAGTCTCAATAACCCAGCACAAACTGTTATGCTCGCAGAAGCCAGCGGCAAAGATGTGATTGCTCCTGGACAGCCGATTGTTCGGGCGGCTGTTGGATATCACCGGATTGACGCTCCAAGCTTTTGGTTACCAAAGGCGTCTGCTGATCCTAATGCAATTGGTCTAGATGCTCGAACCCAAGGGCAATTGTGGGGTAGATATGATTCCAAAAAGGTTATTGTCAATTGGCTGGACAGTCACACCAAGGTAGTTGCCATCGACTCGTTAGTTGGAGAAAGCGCTTCTACCGAAACAAAAGACAAGTACTGGAACGGCATAGGAAATTAGCATTTGAGGGGTGTAATCTGTCAAACTAAATAGGGTCTATGACCCATCAAAAAGTCCTGGTAATCGATTTCGGCGGACAATATTCTCAACTTATCGTCCGTCGCGTCCGAGAGCAAAACGTCTATTCCGAGATGGTGCCTTGGACCGAAGCCATCCAGAGAATTTCCACAGATAAGCCAACTGCCGTAATACTAAGCGGTGGACCTAAGTCAGTATTTGAGTCTGATGCCCCAACTTTAGACTTTGCTTGCTTAGAAGGCATTCCAACCTTGGGCATCTGCTACGGACAACAGTTGATGGCTTACAAGCTTGGCGGAACAGTTGAGAGTGCTGACCACAAAGAATATGGACTGCGAAGTTTAACCATGCATCATGGATTATCCAAGGCGATGTCCGATACCCAGGTCTGGATGTCACATGGTACTCAGGTCACCAAAGTACCTCAAGGATTTGAAGTTACTGCGAAAACCGATAGTTGCCCAATAGCCGGAATGGAAGATGTGGCACGAGGTTTTTATGGCGTTCAATTCCATCCAGAAGTTACCCATACTCCGGACGGCAAAAAGATCCTCGAAGCCTTTCTGCAAGTGGCTGGTCTCACCAGAGATTGGAGTACCGAGAACTTCATTGAAGACGAAGTTAAGAAGATTCAGGAGACGGTTGGCGAAAATGAAACCGTTCTTTGCGCTGTGTCTGGCGGAGTTGATTCTTCAGTCATGGCGGCGTTACTCATTAAGGCAATTGGATCAAGGGCAATCTGCGTTTTTGTAGATCATGGCCTTTTGCGAAAAGGAGAAGCCGCTCAAGTGATTGAAACATTTGGTTCTCATTTTGCCGGAAACCTGATTGCCTTCCATGAGCACGAAAGGTTCTTTAATGGGTTAAAGGGAGTAAAAGACCCAGAAGCCAAAAGGAAGTCAATTGGTGCGAACTTTGTTCAAGTATTTGAAGACCACGCTAATGAGCTAAAAGGTTGCGATTGGTTAGCCCAGGGAACCCTTTATCCTGACGTAATTGAGTCTGGCTCCTCGACAGCTGCAAAAATAAAGACCCATCATAATGTCGGTGGACTTCCAGACTGGATGAGAATGAAGCTCATCGAACCGCTGAGATGGCTATTCAAAGACGAAGTCAGGGCAGTTGGTCGTGCCCTAGGGTTGCCTGAGGATATGGTTGATAGGGAACCGTTCCCTGGACCTGGACTTGGCGTAAGAATCCTTGGAGAAGTCACACCAGAACGAGTAAAGATGGTGCAAGATGCCGACTGGATTTTCCGGTCTGAGTTAAAGTCTAGGGGACTGAACCGTGGAATCTGGCAATCTTATGCAGCCTTGTTGGATGTAAAAAGTGTCGGTGTAATGGGTGACGAAAGAACCTACGAACAGCCGATAGTCCTACGTGCTGTAGAAAGCGAAGATGCCATGACGGCCAGAGCCGTAAATATTCCGTTTGAGGTGCTAGAACTAGTAGCAAGTCGAATTGTCAACGAAGTTGAAGGTGTAAATCGAGTGTTTTACGATCTAACTAGTAAGCCTCCCGCAACCATTGAGCTTGAGTAGCGGTATCGTAAGATAAAGGGATCAAAATGCCAATTCTGAATAAGGAGCAACCGTTTGATGGAATTGAAGTTCTCAAGGGACTGAGAGAATTCATCACGCTTGCTGCCCAGAATTATGGTTCAACTGAGGCTGTCCGTCCACCACACCGAGCTAAGTTTCATTGGCCGCCTCACCCAGTCAGCTATGAATACTATGTGCTTGGCAGCGATTGGACCGGCGAAACGACAATGGTCGTGCGCGACGAAAGCTTTCATGTTCGAGTAGCTAATACCCATTTTGGAGTTTTTGGACGCTGCGATGACCTGTGGAACGAGGCCCGTGGGGAAAGTGAGCATGAAATGCTCTCCGAATTGGCAAAAGCATCTGAGCCACTGTTTCAACGTCAATTTGCAATTTCAAAAACAATCGGCCATTCGGCACGATTCAAGGGAGATATTCGCGATCTTCCTCCACTTGACATCCTCAAGTTATTCTATTGCGAAGATCGTGATGTAGCAAATTCTGCTCACCTATTGGTTGAGGTCAGCAAGCACCGCACTTCCTATTTTCCCGCCCTTTGCCATATCCTCAAGGATCGAACCCATCCGTGGCGACGAAGCGCGCAGTGGTGCGTATTAGATTTATTCGAGGACTTGCCAAGCTTTACGAAGTCAGAGCTAGATGAAGTTGAAGCAGTTGAAGCCATGAAATCTCTGCTGATGGATGCCGAAGATGATTATGCGAGAACTGTCTATAAGGCCGGCGTGGTCATGGGCGGTCACCTGCCTCACCGAAGAGGAAACATCGCACTTCTAGAATGTCTTGATTCTCCAAGTCTTGTTGGGCGAAGATCAGCAATTCATGGACTATTTCATGTGTGTGAATGGGTGCCAGAGCTAGCCGACGATGTTGTTCATAAACTTCGAGACCACGGCAAGTCAGAACCGGATCCGCAACTCGCAATATTCTCTTTTGCAATTGCAGAGGATATTCTCCGGAAAACCATTGATCACACCCCCGAGCCAGTATTCAGATTTGAAAAGTAATCGCTCTAAAAGTTGAGGATTCTGGCACCATTTTCAATTGAGCAAACAAGTGCATCTCCTGTCATTCCGGTTTTCTCGGCGTAGCCTTCAAGGCAGACTTTAGAAAATTCGGAAACCGAACCTTTCTCTACGAGTGCAACACACGCTCCTCCAAATCCTGCACCGGTCATTCTGGCTCCAACAACTCCCGGTGATACCCATGCGCTTTCTGCCATTGCATCCAGTTCAGGACACGAAACTTCATAGTCATCTCTCAACGAATCATGCGATCCTTTCATCAGGGTAAATATTCCATTGCGGTCGTCGGATCTTAGGACGACTCGAAATTCTTGGCATCGATAATTCTCAGTAATGACATGTTTTGCCCGGCGATAAACGACTTCATCAAGCCTCGATTTGTTGGCTTGAAGCAAGGATAAATCAGCATCCCGCAGCAGTTCAACTCCCATAATCGAAGCTGCAGTTTCGCACTGACTCCGCCGTTCATTGTATGCTGATGACGTCAATGCTCTTGGCTTCTTAGTGTCAAGCAACATTACGGCATATTGGTCGGAAACCGAAGCATATTCAAAATCAAGAGATCGTGTATCAATGAAAACTGCATGGTTAGCTCGTCCGCATGCTGATGCCATTTGATCCATGATCCCGCAGTTCACTACAACGTATTGGTTCTCACATTTCTGACCGAGAAGAGCAAGTTCCGTTGGTGTGATTTGGAAGCCAACAAGTGCCTTCCAAACCATGCCAAAAGCCATTTCGATGGCTGCACTACTGCTGACTCCGCTACTAGAAGGTAAGGTACTAAAAACTGCGCACTCCAAGTTGGGCATGGGGCCAAACTGAGACCTCAGAGCCCAAGCCATTCCCGCCGGATATTTGGCCCAGCCAGAAGCATCGCCAGGTTCAGTAGATTCAGCACAGAATGGCTTTGATGTACCCGCGACGCTGGAAATCATCCTTGTTTCGCCATCGATAACCCTAGCGGTAACCCATAGCCCCTTATTAATTGCTGCTGGCATCACAAAGCCACCGTTGTAATCAGTGTGTTCACCGATCAGATTTATTCGACCAGGTGCAAAGGAAATGGCCTTGGGTTTCATACCGAAATATTTTTGGTGCAGTTCTAATGCGAGTTCGGCAGACATAGTCCTAACTTGATACCCAATTACTGGGCAGTATTTCTGCTAAGTCTGTAACAGTTACCAGGTATTTCTCGGGTTCCTGGTGGAATCACTTGTCCGAGCGGTGCTGAGGTGAGAAATTCCATCAACCTGCGCCTCGCACCGCCTCAAAAATCCCAAGTAAAATGCAGGCAAGATGTCTGACATTTCAAAGCTTCACGATTGGCTATCTGCTCACGAGGACGACCTCATCAACACAACTCGCGAGATCTTGCAGATTGACACGATTGAAGGTCCAGCCCAACCAAATGCTCCTTACGGACCTGGTAACCGAAATGCGCTGGATTACATGCTCAATTTGTCCGAGAGTGTTGGAATGAAAACTACGGACCTTGAAGGTCACCTCGGCTACGCTGACTTTGGACAAGGTGATCGCCTAGTCATGACCCTTGGTCATCTTGACGTAGTCCCAGTGGGTCCGGGATGGAAGCATGAACCTTTTGGTGCTGAAATTGATAATGGCTACATTTACTCTCGTGGTGCCTGCGATGATAAGGGACCAACAATTGCTTCTTTTTATGCAATGAGAGCGATCAAGGAATGTTTCCCAGATTTGAATTGTCGATTTAGGGTGGCGTTCGGATGCGATGAGGAAAGTGGGTTTGGGTGCGTAGAAAGATACGTTCAAACCGAAGAAGCCCCAACCTACGGTATCGCACCCGACTCAGGTTGGCCTTGCTATCACGGCGAGAAGGGAATTGGCGACCTCTTGATTTCAGCCAAAGTTCCGACCGGGGAGTTCGAAGTTCTTGATTTTGCTGGTGGACAGCGGCCAAACATTGTTATCGACTCTGCAACTGCGAAAGTGAACGTTTCTTCCGCCGCACGACCAGAAGTGGAAGTCAAACTGGCAGACAATTGGGACAAAAATGTTACGTTCAGTTGGTCTGGCGAAGTTTTGAGTATTGAAGCAACCGGAAAGGCCGCCCACGGAAGCACCCCATTTTATGGCGATAGTGCCGCGGAAAGGATTGCTCGTTTACTACTGGCCATCGCTCCGCTAACAGTTCGAGAGTTCTTTGACCAATTGTTAACTGCATTTCATCCAAGCGGAACTGGACTCGGAATTCATGGTCGAGATGATGCTACTGGCGATCTAACGAGCAATATTGGTGTTGTCACTTTTTCAAACGGTGCAGTTCACCTTCTCGCAAATGTCCGATATCCGGCTACTTGGAAAGGTGAACAACTTCATGCCCTCTGCCAAAAGCAAATGGATAAGCTGGGTTCAGCTTGGACATTTATCGTTGAACGGGATTCGGCCTCTCTCTATTTCCCGCTAGATCACCCGCTAGTTAAGGTCATTGTCGAAGCATATCGAGAACAAACAGGCGACATGACTGAGCCTGCAACGATGGGAGGCGGAACCTATGCTCGTGCCGTACCGAACACTATTTCAGTTGGTACCGGGTGGTTAGGCGACGGAGAAGCACACCAAACTGACGAACGAATTGCGATTGAATCTCTTAAGAAAGCTTCAAGAATTTATGCCGCAATTCTCTATCGATTGGCGACGGTTTAGACCCTGAATTCGACGCTTTCATTAGGTAGACTTTGAATCTGGTCGGAAGGGATTCCGACCAACATAATAAAGCCATGGCAGCCGTAACTGAAGTCCAGACCGTCAACATTATAGTAAACGGCATTGAATTGGCGGTGCCAAAGGGCGAATTGGTTGTGGAAGCGGTCAAACGAGTTGGCTTCGAAATTCCAATATTTTGCTATCATCCCCGCATGAAGCCAGTAGGCATGTGTCGAATGTGCCTCATTCTGACTGGCGCAAAACAACCCGATGGAACGATTCGAATGTTTCCGAAACCAGCTGCCGCCTGCACCTTGCCGGTAAGCGAAGGTTTGGTTATTGACACAGAGTCCGATGCGGTCAAGAAAGACCGCAAAGGGGTTCTTGAATTCCTGCTTGTTAATCACCCATTAGACTGTCCGATCTGCGACCGAGGTGGCGAGTGCCCTCTCCAAAACAACACACTATTCTACGGTCCAAGCACGAGCCGGTTTATCGAAATGAAACGGCATGCTCCAAAAGCGTTTCCTTTGAGCGATTATGTGACGCTTGACTTAGAGCGATGTATCCAGTGTGCTCGATGTGTCCGATTTACTGAGGAAATCTCGGGTGATGCCCAACTTGGCTTCCGATTCCGCGGTGCCGACATGCAACCCATCACATTTAACGAGACCAAGTTCACATCCAAATTTAGTGGTAATGTGATCGAAATTTGTCCTGTTGGTGCCCTCACTAATCGTAAATACCGATTCCGAGCTCGCCCATGGGATCTTCAATCGAGCGAAGCAATTTGTACCCAGTGTTCCGCTGGATGTGCCATTTGGTTTGATCATCGAGGTGACAAATTCTCACGGATAAACGGCAGGACCAATGAAGCGATCAATGAAGAATGGACTTGCGACAAAGGGAAGTTTGGTCATGGTCACTACAACGACGAAAAGCGACTCGACTCTTCCTTTATTCGGATCAATGACGAACTCATCAAGTCTGATTGGGGAACAGTCGGAAATGAAGTACTTAAAGAATTTGTTGATCGAAGAAATGAATCTGGACTTATTTTAGGACAAGGCGTTTCAAATGAAGGATCTTGGAATGCGCTAAAATTTTTCCGAGACAAGGTCAAAACCGACAACATTGATCACAGATTTGAAGCGCATCTCGTCTCCGAGCAAGATTCGATTCCGACAAATTCTCTGGTTCAAAGTTCTATCGCATCGTTTGAGGGAGCAAAGAGCATTTTCGTCTTTGGTACTTCACTTGCCGACGATTTACCGATGCTTTTCCTGCGAGTAAGAAAAGCCTGGTATCAAAACAAAGCCAAGGTGGTCGTGGCTCATCATAGTGAAACTGACGTTGATTCATTTGCACACACCGTTTTGCGATATAAGGAGGGAACTGCGGACATCCTCGCCAGTGGTATAGAGCAAGCGGTTGCTGGTGACGAATCTTCACTCGAACAAGTTGCCGAGACATGCCAAATTAGTCTCAGTGAATTGAAGGATGCAGTCGAGTTAATCAAAGGTTGCCCGGTAGTTACCTCCAGCAGCATCTACAATGAAAAGAATGGCGCCACCGCAGTAAAGAGCTTATTGGCTATCGCGAGCGCAACTGGTGGATCGTTCAACTGTTACGCTCGAGGAGCAAATGAGCGTGGACTCCAACTGATGGATGCGACGCCAAATGAGTCAGGTCTAAACACCCACCAAATGATCGAAGCGGCCGCAAACGGTCGATTAAAAGCACTTTGGCTGATCGATGTTGATCTCTTTAACGTTGGACTGAACAGAAGCGTAGTCATCAAGGCATTAGAAAACATTGAGTATTTGGTCGTACAAGGCTCCAGTCGCACAGAAACTTTCTACTATGCCAGCGTTGCGATCCCTATGGCCCTGCAAGTTGAGTCTGATGGCAGCTTCACTAACATGGAAGGCAAGGTTCAAGAACTGAAAGCGGCAATTTCTGCTCCTGGAGATGCAAAACCAGTTTGGCGAGTTTTTGAAGAACTGAGTATGAGGCTCGAAGCAAGAAAGCCATTTATGATGGCAAAAGACCTTTTCGATTCGATTCCTGCCTTCCAAACGGTTTCCTAGGCATGCCTGGTCCTGAATGCTGTTTTAGTTTCGAGGATTTGTTTTTTGCCGCAGAAGATAGGCGATGGACACTCGAAGAAGAAACAATGTTCAAGTCCTTTACTCAAGATGAACGAAACGCTTGGGTAGCGATGCTTGTAAGAAAAGCTCCCCAGTTTACGACCCAAGATCGAATTGGCACGGATGGGCTTGTTTATCGAGCCTTTTGGATAGAGTAAAGCGGCTTAGTCTTCCGGCATCTGATACGTTGAACCGCGGTCGAGATTTCTGAACCTCGCGTAGGCGGGTTGGAATCCAAGCATGACTTTTCCGACGGGACCGTTTCTGTGTTTCGCGACGATCACTTCAGCTTCTTGCACTTCGTCGTAGCTTTCATTTTCAGGTCGGTGCTCTTCTTTCGCCTTGTAATAGCTGTCGCGGTAAAGGAGCATTACGAGGTCGGCTTCTGCTTCAATAGAACCCGATTCACGAATGTCCGAAAGTTGGGGTCGCTTGTCGTCACGGCCTTCAACTGCTCTTGATAGCTGGCTCAGGGCAATGACTGGAACTTCAAGTTCCTTTGCCATTGCTTTACACGATCGAGCGATTTCTGAGATTTCTTGTACTCTGTTTTCGGTTCGACGTGATCCACGCATGAGTTGAAGGTAGTCAACCACAACAAGCTCCAATCCATGCTCTGCTTTAAGGCGTCGACACTTGCCACGCATTTCCATTGGCGAAATGTCGCTACCATCATCAATAAACACAGGAAGCGAATAAAGGGTTTCGCATGCATCAGCAAGAGCCAAGTACTGCTTTTCGCTCAATCCCTTTTCAGATTTCAAGACCCCCATAGAAACGCCCGATATCATGCTCACCATACGACGTACAAGCTGAATCGAACTCATTTCTAGCGAGAAGAATGCCACTGCACCGCGTTTTCCTTCGCGCCCTCGTCCCATAGCGACATTGAGGGCGAGGTCCAAAACGAGCGAAGTCTTACCCATTGCTGGTCTTGCGCCAATGATAACGAAATCGCCCGGATACAAACCTGAAGTGATCTTGTCGAGATCAATGAACCCAGTAGGCAAGCCAAACATGGGCTTGCCAGTCTCAACGATTCGGTCTACATCAACGAAAAACTCCTTGGCAAGGTTTGAAACGTGCTGGAAGTACTTTCCAAGCTGTTTACGCCCAACCTCAAATACTTCTTGCTCCGCCTTATCAATTCGGTCGTCAGCACCTTCAAGTTCCGGATCATGAACAATTGAAATGATGTTACGACCAGCAAGTTCCAGCCTTCGCATCGTCGCTTTGTCAAGGACGATTTGTGCGTAATACTTTGAGTTTGCCGCGCTTGGAACGTATTCAGCAAGTTGAAGGAGGTAATCCACACCACCGACATCGTTAAGTACTGCTCGCTCGGTCAATTCGGTTCGAAGCGTCACAATATCGATCTCCTTATGTGAAGTGATCAATTGCCTTAAAGCTCGAAAAACGATTTGGTGGGCCGGACGAAAGAAATCGTCCTCATTTAAGATCGTAACTATTTCTTCCGCGGCCCTTTGGGCAAGCAACATCGAACCCAAAACACTCATTTCGGCTTCAATGCTATGTAAGGGAATTCGGTCGGAAGATTCTGCCATAACTGACTTAGTGATTATGACGCGCTAGACGACAGTCATGGCCAGTAATTGCCGCAATGGGGATAGGTGTGCAAAATTCTGTGGAAATCTGCACGCCAATAATGACTTTATGTTAGATTCGACTGAGAATTGATTCTCGATTGAACAGTTTTACGCTGTACCAAACCGCGACCGATGCAATCAAAACTCCGGTCGAAATGGTAATCGCAATTCCAATTACGTCATACCTTCCCATCAGAGCATTACGAATGACGTTCGCTGTATTCAAAATTGGAATAGCGTAAACCGCCAAGGATTGAGCAAAATCCGTGAATCCAATGATTTGGCTAAATGCCGCAGGCAAAGTGACAAACATCGATGCTTGGGAGAGATAAGTTTGAGCCTCCCTTGTGTTCTTAGCGAACGACGATATTGCAAGCAAGATTGAGCCAAATAATGCGCAGGTTGGAACCAAAGTGATGATGATGACTAAGAGTCCAGAGAACGTCAGTCCTAGTCCATCTTCGAAAACCTTTTGTAAGAAGGGAAGTTTCAGATAGTACATGACAAATATCGATAGTACGGCCATGGTAGTTGCGGTCAAACTGGCGGCTATTAAAGCAAGAAGCTTGCCTATCGCTATTTGGTTGCGGGGCGCAGGAGAGATTAATAGCGTCTCTAACGTCTGACGTTCCTTCTCACCACTAACAATGTCGCTGGCGGAGCTCAGAGCACCAAAAAATGCCCAAATAACAATGAAGTAGGGAAGAAGTTGAACCAGAAATTGGCTTGAATGGGATTCACCCACTTTCACTTCGTTCCGTTTGACACTCAGTGGCTTCAAAAATGCCTCGTCCACGCCCTTCTCTTTTAAGATAGCCTTGAGAATAGTAACACTTGAGGCATCGGTCGCTTTTTCGATTACGGCAAGCGCGATTTGGGATTTCTGCTCTTGGGGGTCAAAATATGCATTAAGGACGAATGGTTCGGGTTTCGCAAGCTTGTTTTCCATTCCTTCCCCAAAATCAAGGGCCAATCGGATATCTCCTTTTGCAATTCCTTTTTTAGCCGCATCTACCGAATCAACTTCGATAACTTTCATTTCAGCCTTTTCAAGGGCTCCGAGAAATGCGGTCACAGTAGCGTCACGGGGTCCTTTAACAACGTAAACCGAGGATTTAGTCGCCTTGGCGACGCTGGAGAAAATAACCCCAAACAACATCAGCATCAGGGCGACGCTAAATACTGGACCAAAAATCATTGCCTTTTTGACACGCTTATCGCGCAACATTTCACGCCACTCTTTCTTGAAAACTATAAGTGTCCAGTTCATACCAACACCTCACTTTTATATCCAACAATCGACAGGAATGCTTGTTCGAGAGTCTCTTTTCCAGTCTGGGCTTTCAATTCTTCTACCGTTCCTTGTCCCATCATTTCCCCGTCGTGAATGCAAATCACTCGGTCGCAAAGTCGATCGATTTCGCTCATGATATGCGTGCAATAAATAATCGTTTTGCCCCTGGCCTTTTCGTCTTCCACAAAAGACATAACATCTTGACTCATCACAACATCCAAACCAGAGGTTGGTTCGTCAAAGAACAAAACTTGAGGATCATGCAAAAGTGTTCTTGCGATATTGACTCTTTGCTTTTGACCAGTAGAGAGCTTGTCGCAAAGTCCGTCAGCGTAAGGTCCAATTTCGAGTTTCTCAATGAGCTCATTCATTCGATTGGTGAGTTGCGAACCCTTGAGCCCATAGAGTTCACCAAAATATCGAAGAATCTCGCGAGGGCTCATTCTGCCGTACAGAGCAGTAGACGCCGACATAAAGCCTAAGTTTTGTCGTACTTTTCCGGAATCAGTTTGTGTATCTATACCGTTAACCCATGCCCGGCCAGACGTCGGAGTTAACACGGTCGAGAGCATTCTAAGGAGGGTTGACTTACCGGCTCCATTTTTTCCCAGAAGGCCAAGTATTTGGCCCTCTTTTGCTTCAAAAGTGGCGTGACTGACGGCGACAATTTCGCCACGTTTTCCATCCACAAAGACTTTCCTTAAATCTTCCGTACGAACCATGCCAAGGTAAGTACGATTGGAGCCTTAAGATCGTTGCGTCGTCATTGACCTTCAAACTTTATGCTGGCGCTATTAATACAGTATCGAAGACCAGTTGGAGTTCCGTGCCCGTCAGGGAAGACATGCCCCAGATGACCACCACACTTTTTGCAAGTTACTTCAACACGGCGCATTCCGAACGTGGTGTCTTCGTGCTCTTCAATGGCATCTTTATTGAGACCTTCGTAGAATGATGGCCAACCACAACCAGAATCAAATTTCGCTTCCGAATTAAACAATTCGGCCCCGCATCCCCGACAGCGGTAGATGCCTGCTCCCTTGTGGTCAAAGTAATCCCCCGTAAAAGCTCGCTCAGTTCCTTTCTCGCGAAGCACGTGGTATTGCTCGGGCGTTAAAATGCCTTTCCACTCTTCTTCAGTCTGGGGGATTACTTTCTCGTCCATTTCAGATAATGATACGCCCTGAGCGGACGTATCATTCCAAATCATTTCTTCAAGAGGTCGCGAATTTCTTCGAGAAGAACAATGTCCTCAGCCTTTGCCGGAGCTTCAGCTGGCTGATCCGCCGCATTCTGTGCAGCTGACTTTTCTTTCATCTTGTTATATGCCTTTACGACAATAAACATGACCATCATCGTAATCAGGAAGCTGACAATCGCGCTGATGAACGCGCCATAACCAAGTGCATTTCCACCGGCCTTCGTGACTGCAGCTAAGTCAGCATATGGACCCTTAATGGTTTCTCCTTCTTTTAGCACGATGAACTTGTTACTAAAGTCTGCACCTCCAGTGATCATTCCAACCAATGGATTGATGAGGTTGCTCATAAATGCGTCTGTAAACTTGGCGAAGGCAGCACCAATTACAATTCCAATTGCTAAATCGAGCATATTGCCCTTATTAATAAAATCCTTAAATTCCTTTAACATTCTTTCCCTTCAGCCAACTTTGGCTAAGATATGTTAGCAAGTTTTGCAATAGTATTGGTTGGATTTCAATCAGAATTGCTCAATTTGAACCTAACTACATCCTGAATAGGCTGAATCCAGCGGGCGGAATCGGTGCGTTCAATGAAGCTTCAATGCCTAATGCAAGAACCCGCCTCGTATCAATCGGGTCAATGACCCCATCATCCCATATTCGTGCAGTTGAATAGTAACAAGATGACTCAACATCATACTTTGCTAGGGTTGGCGCCTTAAACTCCGCTTGTTCAGCAAGAGACATGTTTGGCAAGTCCTTGTTTACAGTCAACAAAACATTTGCTGCCTGTTCGCCGCCCATCACACTGATTCGTGCATTTGGCCACATCCATAATTGTCTGGGACCAAAAGCTCGACCACACATTCCGTAATTGCCAGCTCCGTAGCTTCCACCCACGACAACCGTGAACTTAGGCACATTAGCCGTACTGACCGCAGTAACCAGCTTTGCTCCATTCTTGGCGATGCCTTCATTCTCATACTTTTTCCCGACAATAAATCCCGTAATGTTCTGGAAGAAAACAATCGGAATTTCACGTTGGCAACATAGCTCAATAAAGTGCGCTCCTTTTAAAGCCGATTCTGAAAACAGAATTCCATCATTGGCGATGAGACCAACAAGATGCCCGTGAATGCGGGCAAAACCGCAAATGAGTGTCGTTCCATACTTGGCTTTAAACTCATGGAATTGACTGCCATCAAGCAACCTAGCCAGCACTTCGCGCATGTTCATTTGTTGCTTTGAATCGCTCGGAACCAAAGAATAAAGTTCTTTTGGTAAATATTTCGGCTCTTGACTTTCTATTTGGTCGGTAGCCCTCCGGACCTTCTTTCCAAAATTCTCAACAATGTTTCGAACAAGTTCAAGGGCATGTGGTTCATCCTCCGCTAGATGGTCGGCAACACCGGATAAGCGTGTATGGACGTCTCCTCCACCAAGCTCTTCAGCAGTAACTTCTTCTCCTGTCGCCGCTTTCACTAACGGAGGACCGCCGAGAAAGATTGTCCCGTTCCCTTTAACAATGATGGATTCGTCGCACATCGCAGGTACGTAAGCTCCTCCGGCAGTGCAGGAGCCAAGTACTGCGGCAACTTGGGGAATGCCCCTCGCACTTAACTGAGCTTGGTTGTAAAAGATTCTTCCAAAGTGATCTTTGTCCGGAAATACTTCGGCCTGGAGAGGCAAGAAGGCCCCACCAGAGTCAACCAAGTAAATACATGGCAAACCATTTTCAAGAGCAATTTCCTGGGCTCTAAGGTGTTTCTTAACTGTAATTGGGAAATAAGTTCCGCCTTTGACAGTAGCATCATTGGCAACAATAACACATTCACGACCATGAACTCGGCCAACTCCAGTTACAATCCCAGCACCGGGCGCTCCATCATCGTACATTCCAGCGGCTGCCATTGTTGAAAATTCTAAAAATGCGGCCCCTGAGTCGAGAATGCTATCAATTCTTTCTCTGGCCAAGAGCTTGCCTCTGCTCTTGTGTCTCTTTACTGAATCCGATCCGCCACCAGCAACTGCTCTTTGGGTCTGAGCCTCAAATTCCTGAAGAATGCCCTCCATGCGGGTGCGATTCATCTGGTACTCATCATCATTGATGTTGATTTGCGAAAGAATTTGTTCCAATGTAAAGAAATGTTACCGCCGCTGAACGATTTTACGTTGGCGTTCGTTAAGCTATTTCAGGAAGTGCCAGGACAACAATCTTTAAGAACCATAGTCATGTCTGACGTTGCAGGATTCACCGAGCTCATGAGAGCAAATGAACCCCAAACGATGGCATCACTGCGTTCTGATATGGAAATCCTTCAGAACAATATCGAGAAGCAAGGCGGAGAAGTCGTAAAAGTCGCTGGCGATGGATTGCTTGCCTTGTTTTCAAGTGCACCTAAAGCTGTTCGAGCATGTATTGATGCCCAAGAAGAAATGGCTTTATCGCCCCTAAAGCATAGAATAGCTATTCATGCTGGCGAAGTCACCATGTCGGGTGGCGATGCTTATGGTGACGCGGTCAATGTTTGCTCACGAATTGAGTCTCAATCGATCCCTGGGTCAGTTTCGGCCAGCAAGATAGTAATTGATCTCATAAAATCTCAGGGCTTGCCTGAGCCATTTAGAAATGGGAAAGTTCAATTGAAGGGCATCGAACATCCTATTGAACTTTATAGTTGGGGCAATTCGAAGACGTTCACCAAAGCTTCAAAGCGAAAAGTGCTTATTAGCTCAACGGCCGTGGGGTTTGTTTTGGTTGGCGGCTATTTTGCTTTTGATTCTCTTAAATCAAATGAACTCAATAACGAACAACCTAACAGAAAGGCTTTTTCTAAAACCATTCTCGAAGGCCAAAATACGCCTGTCGCTATGACCGCAGAAGATGCCCTTGATCAAGCCTACGACGAAGTATGGCAAGAAAAAGAGGACTTCGACAAAGTGAAGGAAGATGCGGTGAAGGAGTTAAACCCGCAATTAGTCATTGACTGGTTAAATCAAAATCCGCTTGGTCAAAGGGAACGAGGCAGAAGGGAAGTTGAACACTGGAGCCTAGTCAATGAAGCAATGATGAAAGGAAAAAAACTGATAGGCAAAAATGTTACGCCAGATGCGATCCTTTCAGTTCTTAAGAATCTAAATGATCCTAGCCTTGACATAGAGATCAAAGCATTTGAAGAAGAATTTCATACACTGAAATAATCTTCACTGGTCGGGGCGACAGGATTCGAACCTGCGACCTCATGTTCCCAAAACACGCGCGCTACCAACTGCGCCACGCCCCGAAGCGAACGTAAAAGATACCATATTCCATCGAATATCTGCGAACTTCCACCAAACTAGTGCTTTGTTCGGGATAATCAATGTTCGGTGGACTACCTACAAGCCCAAGAATATATAGCTTCCTTAGCCCAAAGAGGGTGGAGGCTTGGCCTTGACCGTATGGCTGAATTTGCAAAAAGAGTCCAGCTAACCGGTTCACTTGGCGATAGCACTTCACCGAAATTCATTCACGTTGCTGGGACAAATGGCAAAGGTTCGGTTACGGCAATGATCCAAAGCTGCTTGGTGGAGCAAGGATTTCGCACAGGCGCATTCTTCAGCCCGTATGTTGTGAATCCACGCGAAAGAATCCAATTTGGACGGGAAATGATCTCCGAAGCCGACCTTGCTGAGATATCAACGAATTTGAAGCCAATTGGTGAAAGCCTAAGCGACACCGATTTCGGTGGTGTTACGGAATTTGAATTCAAGGCAGCAATGGGTTTTGAATATTGGAAGCAGAAAAATTGCGAATGGGTTGCCCTAGAAGTTGGATTGGGTGGCCGATTAGATGCGACAAACATTATCGAACCATCATCATGTGCAATTGTCAGCATTAGCTACGACCATGTCAGCATTCTTGGGTCAACGCTGACAGAAATTGCGAGAGAAAAGGCTGGAATAATTAAGCCCGGCAAGCCGGTTGTAGTCGGTGAAATGCCCGATGAAGCTTTGCGAGAAATCGAACGAGTTGCTAATGAAAATCAATCCATGCTTTGGAGGCTAGGCAAGGAAGTTCTTTGGGAAAAGGCTCCGACCGGGGTAAGAATATCGACACCTTATTCAACAGTCAATCTATGTCCGAGTCTGTTCGGAGACATTCAGCTACACAATGCGACGGTTGCATACGCTGCCCTCGAACTTGCCGGCGCGATACAAAAAAGGTCGGAAATAGAAAGTGGGTTTGCGAAAGCCTATTTACCCGGACGATTTCAAAGGATTACTTTTCGGGGAAGGAGCTTTGTCCTCGATGGTGCCCACAACGCAGATTCCGCTTCTGTGTTGGCAATGCAGCTGACAGAAGCGAAAATTCGTCCAAAAATTTGCATTACCGGAATGCTTGTTGGGCATTCACCCGAAGAGTTCTTTGAAAATCTAGGCGAATTGGTCGAAGAATTTTATGTAACTCCAATTGATTTTCATCGTTCAATGAACCCAGTTGATCTTGGACAATGTCTCTCTGATCTGGGTCTAAAAACAAAAGTCTTTGAAACAGTTCAGGCCGCAATTGAAGCGGCCTGCAAAGTTAACGACACCGAGAACATTCTCGTTTGTGGAAGTTTCTACTTAGTCGGAGAAGTTACGCGGCTCCTTCAACCTGAATAACTGTGTCGCTGTTAGTTTTTACATCGAGAACAATGTCTCGAATTTCTGGACGTTGCCTGAGGATTTTCGTAATAATCCCCATTTCACTATTCATGTCAAGGATCAGAGACTTCGGCATCGGTTTGACTTCGCCTCTCATGTACAGAATTCCGTGCATTACATAAACGTCCGCTCTTGAGATGTCGACGCCTCTACGGGCAAATTCAGAGCGGGCAATCCGTTGCCCTCTAAAATCGTTTTGATCAACCATGATAGTAACGCTATTCCGTTACAAAGCCAGGTGTTGCCTAGCAATTCCGTCAGCAAAATGAAGAACTGACAAAGTTACGAGGAACTAGTCCTCTACGTCTCCACCGGGGTTATCCCAATTGGCAGTGCTCACCGGCATGAGTACATTGACGGACATATCTTGATCAACTCTAATTTGGCAAGAAAGCCTAAACTCTCCGAGAACGCCATCTTCTACTAAGCAATCCTTCTCGGTGTCACCCATTGCAGGCTCGCTGGAATCGAACTTAACTCGGCAAGTAGTACATCGCGCATTTCCACCGCATCGATGGCTGATATCAATGCCAGAGTTCTCGATTGCTTTGACAAGCTTTGTACCGGCCTCAACTTCAAATGGCTCGTACCCTTCAACAGAAATTGTATGTTTCGACATGACCCCAGAATGCTACCGCGCTTCCTTGGATAAATTTCGCGGTTAAACTAATATCGTGATCAATGAAAACCGCCTAATTGACCTATTTTTGAGCCTTTGCAAAGTAAACGCCCCTTCGTTGGATGAACGTGAGTGCGTTGAATGGACAAAAAACTACCTGACTCAGCATTCCCTAGAATTTGTGGAAGACACGGCAGGATCAGAAATTGGTGGAAATGCAAATAACCTCATTGTCAAACTTCCGGGCACCCTATTTAACGCTCCAAGGACTTACTTGTCGGCACATTTCGACACGGTTGAGCCAACGGACGGATTGATCATTGAAGAAATTGACGGAGTATTCAGAAGCACTTCTGACACGATCCTTGGCGCGGACGACAAAGGAGGAATGGCCCCTGCCATTGAAGCTTTACTATCATTGCGCGAATCAGGCGAAGCCCACGGAGATATTTATTTGCTACTTTCGGTTGCCGAAGAAATAGGCTTAAAGGGAGCTGATGCATTGAAAATATCAGAACTAGGATTAGATTTTGGATTCGTATTGGACACTGGACCTCCTGTAGGTTCATTTGTTACGAGAACTGCAAATCACGATAAGTTGGACATTTACATCAAAGGAGTTCCCGCTCACGCTGGCAAAGACCCCGAAAAAGGTGTCAATGCGATTCAAGTCGTTGCCGATGCCGTACATGGCATGAAGTTAGGGCGAATTTCTGAGGAGACAACGGCAAACCTTGGCGTGATCGAAGGTGGATCTGGGACAAATGTCGTTTGTTCATATGTCAAAATCAAAGCAGAAGCTCGTTCGACCGATCTCGGTGCTCTAGATGCTCAGATAGCCCACATGAAAGAAAGGTTTGAAGAATCGGCCGCTAAATGGGGCGCAGAAGTACGATTTGATCACGCCCGACACTATTCCTCATATGATATTAATAGTTCGAGTCCGGTAGTTAAGGCAGCTCAGCAGGCGAGCAAAAACCTTGGCTTAGATCCAATTCTTCGAACAACGCTGGGTGGCAGTGACGCAAATATATATAACCAAAAAGGAGTGCCAAGCGTTGTCGTTGCCACTGGAATGGAAAAGATTCATACCCACGATGAGTACATATCGAGGCCTGATCTCATAAAAACTGCAGAATTGAGCCTAGAAATTTTACGAGTGGTCTCAAAAATGAACCGATCTGACTTGTAAGATGCTATGATTTTGAAGCTCTCAAATTTTTGGAGTGGAAACTGGGGAAGTATGAAAAAGCAAATAGCAGTTTGTACAATCGTAATGCTCGGCGCATTGGCGGCGGCTCAAGACAGCGCAACACCTATATCGCTAAGAGTAGGCTTTGACTATCCTGTGATCGCTTCGACTCGAAGTGTCTCAAAGGAATTCATTGGATTTGGCGTTCAACGGAAAGTAGGTTCTGTTGGCATGTCCGAGAATTACACAACGGATTTAGACCTTTCAATCGACTACTATGGTCGAGGTGACTATCGACATGTTCCAATTCTTTTGAATTATGTCGGCCATTCGAAAAAGGGCGATTCATTCTGGAGCGTTGGCGCAGGCTTCGGCTTCATTAAGCGACCAATCATCGGCGGAACCGAAAGCGTTGGTCGAATTGCCTACCAAGGTAGTGTAGGAATGAACCTAAGCAGCGGAGAAACAGCATCGTTTGTAGAACTCAAGTATTTCGGCAGCGAATTGTCTGAGCTCAATGTGTTGGGTCTTTATTTCGGCGTTCGATTCTAGTGTAAAAAAGGAACGACCCAGCGCACTCGCTGGGTCTTTCTGCGTTTTACTGAACAACTACAACAAAAAAACGTTCATTTCTATTGCATGAACGCCAATATTGGAACTTGGAAAATTGGTACGCGAACGATGCAGACCCGCTCTGAAGAAACTGAATTCATCAAGCCGGGAAATGCAGATTCCTTCGCAAAGGTGGTTGATACATACCAAAACCGAGTTTTTGGCTTCGTTCGACGCATGGTTCCTACCGGCGAAGACGCGGAAGACGTAACCCAAGAAGTCTTTATCCGCGCATTTCAGAATTTTGATCGTTACGATGCAAGAGCTTCAGTTAGAACCTGGCTGTTTAGAATTGCTTACAACCTCTGCGTAGATCGTGCGAGAAAGTCAAACCGAGGAATACAGCAGGTTTCTCTTCAGATTAGTCCCGATATTGAAGAAGAAATTGATGTTCCAGATAATCGGTGGCAACCCGATGCTTTATTAGAGGATGCTGAATTTCGAGGTCGGCTGGATAAGGCGATCGGAGCGATGAGTGAAAAACTGAGAAGCGTTCTGCTTTTGCACGATAAAGAAGATTTAAGCTATGAAGAGATTGCTGAAACATTGGATATTCCGATTGGAACAGTGAAGAGTAGGCTCTTTTTGGCGAGGACCCAGTTACAGAATTCTGTAAAAGACTTGATGGAGAATTGAAGATGAATTTGTTTAACAACGAAGAAGCGTTTGATGAATCGAAATTGAATTCGGAGAATCAGCAAAAGTTGGCGATGCTGGTTAAGTCTCTCCCTGAGGAAGACTTGAGTATGTCTTGGCGAAGTGGTCTCAATGTGAAGCTGATGGCCGCTCAAGAAGCAAAGGCGAAAAAGCGATCAGTGAAGAAGTTTTTTGCGTGGGGTACTTCTCTCTCAACAGGCATGGCAGCCACTGCCTATTTTGTATTGATGGCCAACGTTGCCCCTGTCGTTTCTCCTGCAACTCAAGGTGATTCTGTTGCTTTTGCTTCGGAACTTGTGAAAACTCATCAAGAGTCTGTCGTTTTAGCAAGTGTTTCCGGGATTGGATCGGCTTTAACTCATGAAACTTCAATTACGGAAGACTCCTACTCTTCTCTTGACGATTTGCTATGAAATTGAATAGTTTTGGCGTTTGTTTTGTAATTGGGCTTTCCGCTCTATCTCTTGGACAAGGGACTCCCCGAGGGCAGAAAATGGAATTGCCTCCAGAGTTAAAAGAGATTTTTGCTAAGGCAAAAAACCTTCGATTCAGCGGAACAAGAACCGTTACTTTTGTCCGAGCTGGACGAGTTGATTCTCACAACGAGTATGTAACAAAGGATGGTCCAAACCTACGGATAGAATTTGCTGCCGGATCACCATTTGCTGGCCAAATTATCGTTGAAACTGCAAGCGAACGAAAACACTATTTCCCAGACAAAAACGAAATCCACGAATTTCCATCCTTCGGCAAAAAGCAATTTGAAGGATTTAGAACGAACTTCCGGGGATCTAGATCAGGAAAGACCAACTTTGGTTCCAGTAACGGTGGCGTCATCGCTGGCCTAAAATGCACCAAGTATCAGCTTTCCGATAGTCAAAACAATCCGATGGTTCAAATATTTGTAGAACCAAGGTCTGGCATGATGGTCAAGCGAGTGATGTTTGACCCAACTGGCAACATTGCAGGTTCCTATGAATTTGTTTCTGTAACGCTGGAACCAAAAATCCAGCCAGGTGCTTTTAAGATTGTCCGTAAAGGCGCAGTTGTCATTCGACCGATCGATGATCTTCGAAGGGAATGTAAGGAATTAGGAATTCCCTCAATCCTCTTGGCAAAGAAATCTGGCTACCAACTCGAAAATGTCTACGTTAGAGACATCAAGGGTTCAAAGGTCGTTGTTCAATCATACGGAAAAGAAGATTCACGCATCACGGTGTTCCTAACGAGATCGCAATTGAATGCCTCAGATTTGAAAAGATACAATCGTGGGGAACTGACTT
>JBAXBU010000053.1:0-23375 GCA_037141835.1 Armatimonadota bacterium
CTTTGGAGGTCGAAGAGCTTGATCTCCTTCAAAGTCTTTCATCGCTACTGGCCAACGCAATCCACTACGCGCGAATGGAAGAACGATCTCGTGCGACCTTCATTCGAACTCTTGAGTCACTTGCGACCGCGCTTGAAGCTCGAGATGAGTACACCCGAGGTCACTCACAACGAGTTTGTGATCTTTCAGTTCTAATTGGAATGAAGCTCGGACTGCTTCCAGACGCGCTCGAAGAACTTAGAATCGGAACCATTCTTCACGATATCGGCAAGATCGGTGTGCCTGACCACATTTTGAACAAACCCAGTCGACTAACCGACGAAGAGTTTGCAACTATGAAAAGTCACCCGGTCATTGGTTACGAAATTTGTCGACCATTGATGTTGAGCGAAGGTGTGCTCCTCATTATCAGAAATCACCACGAGAAGCTTGACGGCAGTGGCTATCCGGACGGATTGAAGGGTGGTGAATTACCACTTTCCTTACGAGTTGTTTGTGTTGCTGACGCGTTCGACGCGATGAGTAGCCGACGACCTTACCGAGGAGTTATGGACATGGGGCACGTCATGGGCGAAATGTCGAAGGGTGCTGGCGTCCAATTTGACCCAGTTGTCGTTGAGGCACTCAAATCGATTCTGTCTGCTGGTGAACTTGATGAGATGTACGCAGACTTCTGGACCAAGCCAACGGATGACTTTTCGGAGGTTCAAGCCGCCTAGATGTTTTCCAGCTCATTCCATGTTGGAAAAAGTGGCAAGCTATCTCTTGGCGTGGACTTTGGTTCACGCTCCACCAAGGTTTTGCTCCTCAACCAGTCGGGCGATCGAATTGACATCCAAGCTGCGGGTTCCTTTACGAATCCTGATTCGGGTGTAAAAAATGGGGTGATCGTTGACCCGAAAGAATTTGGAAAGAAGTTAGCCCATTACATGGCAGAAAACTCCATTGTTTGCGATACTGCGGTATTCGATATACCAAGCAATTTGGCTGTTCTTCGGTGGGTTCACCTGCCGGACCTTGAAGGTGCCGAGCTCAGGGAAGCCGCCAAATTTAAGGTTCGAAAGCACCTCCCTTTTCCACTAGAAAGTGCTTACATCGAGGTTTCCCGCATGTCGGAAGGATATGATCGAGATGTTCAGTCGCTTATTGTGGCAGTACCAAAAAAGATTGTGGATAGTCGAGCTGAGGCCATCCTGAACGCAGGAATTTCGCCTATTCGAGCTGAGCTTGAAGCTCAAGCAATATTAAGAATTGTCGAGCGAAAGCTTAATCGAAAGTCGGCACTTTGGCGAGATGCGTCTCTGACCATTATTGACTTTGGTGCGACCAACACCCACATGTACGTTGTTCAAAATCAACAACTTCAATTTATTCGGGGAGTTAAGTTTGGGTCTGGAATGTTCCATGATGCGGTTTCTCAGGCGCTCAATGTCACGCCCGATGACGCCGAGATAATGCTCCACGATCCATTCACAAAATTGAATGAGAACGGAATCTTAACCGTGCCAATTGAAAACTCCTTTGCCCTCGTCAACTTAACCTCTGAGTTGGAGCAGCTAACGAAAGAAGTTTGCCGATTGATGCGATACTTCCGATCGCTTCACCCAGAGCGGAGTTATGCGGGAATCCTTGACCAGGCCATTCTGGTAGGTGGTCTTGTTGGCCTCAATGGCTTTGCCACTTACTTGGAAAGCAAATTGGGACTACGAATCGAGTTCGCAAGACCAATCGCGGGAATGATGACCCGATTTAACCAAGAAACTTTTGCCAATGTGTCGAATCGACAAGAGGCATACACAATCGTCATGGGACTCGCGCTTGCGGGTCTGAGTCAAAACGAACTAAATAGGAGCCAAGCCGATGGTACAAGGGAATACGACTGGGTCCGCGCAGCATAAAGTAAAAACAATCAACGTTGAAGTAAACCTGCTGGATGCGTGGGTGACACAACGTGTTGACCTTGAGGGCACCTTCTACCGCAAGGTTGTTGCTTTGGCGCTCATTCTTTTGCTTGGGGCGTTCGTTTTGCCAGTGCTTTTAGCAAATCGAAGTTCAACGGCAGTCAAATATAAGCTTGCTCAAACGAATTTGGAAACTCAAATCAAGCGGAAGGAGAGTTTGCAGAAGACGGCTAAGCAAGTGACTCCGAGCATTCAAATGGATGACATGGTTGTTCGATGTCATCGGTTTTCTAACAGCTACTTGAACGAGTTAACAAAGATCATCAATTCAGCTCCAACGCTCATGTACTTTGAACAATTTCAAACCGAAGTGGTAAACGCAGAGTGCACCATCAAGGTTTTAGCCAATGCGGCTAACCCGGATATCGGTCGCGAATTTGTTGATTCTGCCAGCAAAGGAACAAACGTCTTGGCGGCAACGCAAACCTCGGTTCGGCAAAGTCAATTGACCCGAACAAGCATCAAATTCGACTTCATTAAGCGAGTGAGTCTCTAACCATGAAAAGTAACGCGCTGATCAATTCTGACTCACTGAAGACTCTCGAGCGGTCCATTCTTGTTGTCGGTTCGATTGTGCTCTTTACAAGCGTTGCTTTGCTGTTGAGCACGGGATTAACTCACTTCCAACAAGTTGAAGCCTCTTCAAAGTCAGTTTTGGCAAAGCAAGAAATTATGACCCTTACCGAGACCATCGATAAGTCCAAGCGAGTCAAATACACATCCAAGAACAAGAAGGAAATTAATATTGTTCAGGCATCAATGGACCGTCTCGCCAATGAACATCATTGCGAGTTGCAGGAAAGGAATTCGACGGATGATACGGTTCCGTTTGTGACTCGATATAAGGCTGGACCAGATGAAAAGGGTTGGAAACAAATGGCGATGTCCTTTCAGGTTTTAGGTTCTCTTTCCAATGTCATGGCCTTTACTCGAGGGTTGGCAATGATTTCCACTCCCTTAGAACTCTCGTCAATCGAAATTACTCCGATAAGTAATGATGGAGCATCAAAGATTTCTGCGAAAGTAGTTGTCCAAATTTTGAAACAGGAAGTGGGTCGATGAAAGTAGGCGATAAGAAGCAAGCAATAGGACTTGGAATTGGCGCATTTATTGCCCTCGGGATGCTCGGCAAAACGGCATTTGGAACTCTTGCCAAGGGCGGTAGCAATCAACCATTGGTGATCAAGGAAGCAGGTGGTGCACCAGTTAGGGCAGACGCACAGGCTCAAGACCAACATCTCCCTGCGCCAGTACCGGCCAGTGGTAATTCTAATGATCAAATACAGGTTGACAACTCGACACCCATAAAGCGAGATGCGTTTGAAAAGCCATTTGTACCGGAAAAGACAAAGTCGTTTGAAACATCGAAGCAACCTCCTAAGATCACCGGAGAGAGTTACTCCCGAACGAACGAAAATCCGACGGCAGAAGTGACCGGAGTTGTTGATGGAGCTGATAACAACTCAGGTACGAACAGTGACCCACTACCCAAAGGAGAAATAGATCCGAATAAGGTTGACGAGTCAAAGCCAAAGCAAAATCGACTTCCGAAAGTTGAGGTTACAACTGCTCGTTACGATGGATATGTAGAGGCAGGAAGTCCGATGGCGGTCGTTACGTTTAAGGGCAAGAGTTTCAGCGTGAACGTAGGTGATTCCCTTGGTTTGGGTTATACGGTTGAATCCATCTCGGGCCAAAAGATAAGAATTAGAAAAGGAAAAGTAGTGAAAACGATTTTGATCGGTCAGGAGACAAAAATTTAATGTTTATATGGTTCTATTCGGCAATGCCTTTAAAGGGCCTGGATCCTCGGTTCTTGCAGGGACTCTTGGCAAAACAGCCTGCCGTCTCACGAAAGACTGGGGCTCCAAAGGCCACTCAATCAAAATTCAAAGGGCAGCCTCAACCGTACTTGGTAAGTAAGTATCAGAGTCATATTAGGTTGCTCGATAACTCACCATTTAAGAGCCACACCTTTGATTTTATGCCTCAGCTTGTTCAATCGAGCTTGGACATTACGGAACCAAATACTCCCGCGGCGATTCAGACCGCAGCTGCAACTTTTGCACCAGAGGCACCACAACCAGTTTTGCCATGGACCCAAAAGCTGGTCAATCTAAACTTGTCGGCAACGGCAATTGAAACCGTTGTTTCCGTGATATCTAAGCAAACAGGCGCTAATGTTGTTCTCCTTTCAAAACCAAATCAAAAGGTTACGATCAATGTTTCTCAGATGCCGATCAGCGAAGCACTCAAGCATCTTGCGATGCTTGCGGGACTAAGAACTATCCGGGTCAAGAACGCGGTGGTTATGGCAGACGAAGTTACCCTCAAGGGTGCTTATCCTAAAGAATATGATCTCGAATATGGCAATGTTGTGAAGCCGGAAGTTCCCGACTCAACTAAAACAAACGGTACATCAAATCCTGTGCCGCCAACTCCTGCGGTGGAAGAAGCAGTCAAAAGAATTCACACACTCAAGTATCAGGGTGCGGTTCAAGTAGTGAATGCCCTTAAAGAGTATTTCGCAACTTTAAAAGTAAATGTAGTTGCTTTGCCAAACACTTTGCTACCGAACCTCGGAGCAAGTGGCGGCGCTAGCGGGTTGTCGAGTAGCACTAGCTCTTCGACGGCAACATCCACCGTTGAATCGCGGGCTAAACAAGTTTTGCTAACCGGACCGATTGCCGCGGTTCAAGACGCAATTCTCACCTTGCAATTGATGGACATTCCGCGAAAGCAGGTTGAAATTACGGTTACAGTTCATGATGTTTCAAACGATGCCTTGCGTGATGCTGGCGTTACTTGGGATCTTGGCCAAACGACGCTCACTGAGGCGGTAAACGGTAATGCAAATGTTGGTACGTTCAGTCGAACTGGGCTCTCCTTCGTTGGCACCATCCACGCTCTTGAGCAAGCCAGCAAGGCGAAACTCCTGGCATCCCCGAACATCAGTGTCATGGACGGCGAGTTGGGTTCAATTCTCATCGGCGAAAAGCGTCGGTTCCCGGTTGTAACGGGGACTACATCTAATGGTCAGTTTATCTACTCTACGGAGGAGCAAAACGTGGGTATCTCACTTCTGGTTGCGACGGATATTTCGGAGGATGGAACAGTTTCACTTGCGCTCAATGCTCAGGTCTCCTCGATCCTTGGGTTCCTACAGTTAAACGGTGGAAGTTACCCTCAAATTGCTACTCGGGAAACCAAATCAATGTTGCATTTGAAGGACGGCCAAACCATGCTCATGGGCGGATTGCTTCGAGATGAAGAGATCGTAAACCTTCAAAAGGTGCCTTACCTTAGCCAAATTCCATTTTTCGGAGAGTTGTTCAAGAGTCGAAAGACTCAAAAGAATGCCTCGCAATTGTTGATTAGCATTACGCCTCACATCATCAAACAATGAATATTGACAAGCCGCTAAGTGAGATTTTTGTCGAAGAGGGCTTCGTTACCCGCGAAGAACTCAACGAAATCCTGGAGCGTCGTGAGGATACGACGGAGCCACTTGGCGACTTACTTATCCGACTCAAGAGGATCACCGAAAAACAGAAGTTGAAGTGCATGGGGCTTCAAATGGGAGTCCCATTCATTGATCTTGCCGTACTTGAGCCTGACCAGTTTTCATCGACGATCATTCCACATTCTGTGGCCGTTCGATTACTCGTCATTCCGGTTGAAGTAACTGAAGTCTCTGCTTCGGTTGCAATGGTTGATCCGCTAAACCTTTCAGCACTTGACGAACTTACCAATCTGACTGGTCGCGATATTGACCCTTTGATTGCCACCGAATCTGACATTCGGGAATCAATTTTCAGGGCTTTTGGTGCTTATGACGACCTGGGCGAAATCCTCGGCGAAGCAGTTCGTGGTGTTGACACTGACAATGTTCAGCTACAAGCGGTTGAAGAAGAAGAACTCGACCCAATCAACATTGTCGAGTTAAAGGAAATTGGCGACGGTGCCCCCGTTGTCAAACTCGCAAATGCTTTGTTAGTTCGAGCGATAGGAATGCGGGCATCGGACGTCCATATTGAGCCATATCAGCGAAAAGTTCGTGTTCGGGTGCGAATCGACGGTTTGTTGCAGGAGATTATGGTCATACCTAAAGATCTTCAGCTTCCGCTAACTTCGAGAATCAAGCTGATGGCAGGGTTGGATATTGCAGAACGCCGAGCTCCACAGGATGGTCGCTGTACGCTTCTCGCGCCGCAAGGGGAGTTTGACTTTCGTGTTTCAACTTATCCAAGCGTTTATGGCGAAACCGTGGTTATCCGAATTCTCGATAAGAATGCGGCAATGATTAACCTTTCCAGGCTAGGAATCCATTCAACCGCGCATAAAACACTCATTTCTAAGCTTGAGGAACCTCAGGGTCTCATCCTTGTTACTGGGCCAACGGGTTCTGGAAAGACGACAACGCTTTACGCTGCGCTTCACCACCTCAATTCGATTTATCGAAACATCATTACCATCGAGGATCCCGTCGAATACCAAATGGAAGGCATCACTCAGGGCAACTTAAATGTGCGCGCTGGAGTTACGTTTGCGGCTGGTCTTCGGTCAATGCTGCGTCAGGATCCAGACGTCATTCTTGTTGGAGAAATCCGAGATGGCGAAACGGCTTCTATTGCTACTGAAGCGGCCCTGACTGGTCACTTAGTTCTAAGCTCTCTTCACGCCAATGATGCATCGAGTGCGATCACAAGGCTCCTTGATATGGGAATAGAGCCATTCCTTCTCGGTGGCTCAGTTTCCTGTTCAATTGCCCAGCGTTTGGTAAGAACCAATTGTCCAAAATGCCTAGAAGAGTATCGACCAGATCCAGAGAACATCCGTCGTCTAGCTCTTGACCCACAGCATATTTACGTTCGCGGAAGGGGCTGTGAGCATTGCACGAAGACCGGATATCGGGGCCGAATAGGCATTTACGAATGTCTTGAAATGACCTCCGAATTGAGAAGGATGGTTTTGACCGGAAAGCATGCCTCAGAAATTCAAAAAGTCGCAGTTGAAGGGGGTCTCGTGACGCTGAGAATGGATGCCTCGGAAAAGGTGCTTTCTGGAGTGACGACGGTTGAGGAGGTCTTGCGGGTAACCGCGGAAAATATCTAATGGTCTCTTATGCTTATAAGGGTGTCGACAGCCGGGGCACAAAAATTGAAGGGCAAGTTAACGCTGCGTCACTAGACGAAGCCGAAAAGAAACTCTTTCTTCAGGATATTTCAATTCACGTCTTGGTGCCTTCTGCGGGTGCAAAAGGCTTTAAGAAAGTTGAATATGTTGACACAAGGTCCAAGCTCATCCGAAAGAAAGTTTCGGCCCAAGACTCCTCTGACATTTTGAGCAATCTGGCGATCATGGCAGAGACAGGCGTTCCATTTGTAGAGGCTCTGGATGCCGTTATCTATAGCGCCAGAACACCGGTTATTCGTGATTCACTGATGGCAGTAAGGGACGGCGTTGTTGGTGGACAAGGGCTTTCGCAATCATTAAGAATGGCCCCCAATATGTTTCCACCGATCATCACCGATATGGTTCGAGTTGCCGAAACCGGTGGAAAGTTTGACCAAGCCTTGAGGAACGGTGCAAATTACTTAGGACGAGTTGCTGATCTTCGAAAAAAGATCACGAACGCGATGATGTATCCATGTGTGATGCTCGGAGTTTCGATCATTACAATCTTGGTCCTTATTGTTTTCGTCATGCCTCGATTCGGCCAAGTCTTTTCTCAAATGAAGAGCAATTTGCCCGCTACCACGAAGCTCATGTTGGATTCTGGGAACTACATTCGTAGCAACCCAGTCGGAGCCCTTTTGATTATGGGAGGGGTGATCGTTGGCACAATATTCCTACTAAGAATTGACGCCGTTAAAGCTGTATTGACGAAAGCGCTGAATCGTGTTCCAGTGCTTGGCGATCTTTTGAAAAGACTGGCCATCGCAAGGTCGCTGCAAACTATTGCGGCGCTATCGACTTCAAACGTTCAGTTATTATCTGCCCTCGAACAGGGAGCCCGAGTCGCGGGTCACACCGACATCACGAAGGCCCTCCTTAATGCGAGGGACTCTATTGAACATGGAAGCTCCATGTACGAGGCAATTGAGAAAACAAAAGCTTTTCCAAAGCAAATTACCCAAATGATTGCGGTAGGCGAAAAAACGGGAAGATTGTCCCAACTGTTGGAAGTCATTTGCTCGTCTATGGAAAAGGAAATTGACGCTAAATTAAAGGCGCTGGTGTCCATTATTGAACCCCTGATGATCGTTTCGATGGGCGTAATTGTAGGCTCAATCACCGTTTCGATCATCTCTCCAATTTATTCGGTCATCGAAAACATCAAATAAACGAAAGTTTTTTTGCAAATACCTGAGGAATCGATTTTTTGTCACCGAAATAAGAAGAAGTAGTGAGGCTTATGAAAAATATTCGACTCAGTAAAGGTTTTAAGAAGGGTTTTACACTGGTAGAACTTCTTATCGTTATCATCATCATTGCGGTACTGGCCGCAATTGCAATCCCAAAGTTTTCTAACTCAAGTTTGAGAAGTAAAGAAGCTGCTTTGAGAGGCAATTTGCGACTTACTCGTGATGCAATCGATCTCTTTAGGGCAGATACCGGAGCACTTCCTGCTACCGCCGCTGACCTGGCTGCCACAGCCGCACCTACCGGTGGATTAGACGCTACGGGTGGTGCCAAGACAATTACCGCTACGGATTGGCGTGGTCCATACCTTCAAGCAATACCCACGGATCCAACAAATGCAGGTGCGATGGGTTACATAACGACCGGTGCGACAACCGGAAAGGTTTCTGCAAACAATACTGGAACTGCCAGCGATGGCACTTCCTATACGACTTGGTAAGGACTCTTTCTGAGCTTTACACCAATTCAGTCGAGCCTAGAGTTAATTCTAGGCTCGATTTTTTTGTAGTTCTGGATGCCAATGGGGTATCCTCTTGTGTCTTAAAGGAGTTTTCTTTGATCTACGTTTTTGTTCAACCAAATGAGTCAATTGATAGTGCGCTTAAGAAGTTTAATATGAAGCTACAGCAAAGTGGCGTTCTAAGAGAACTCAAAGAGCACTCACACTACGAGAAGCCAAGCGAGAAACGCAGACGCCAAGCTCGCCGCCGAACCACCCGAAACTAATCGGGAGATGGACTTCAGGGAGCTCAGGCTCCCTTTTTCATTCATGAAAGAAAGTCCCCTTTTTAACGCGACATCAATCGATGTTGATTTGAAAGACTTAAGCTCGATCTATTTCTCGGTTGTTGACGCTCTCAAGGTTTCGCGCGCCATTGCTGTGCGGCTAGTCGATTCCTCAGAAATGATTCAACTGAATACCAGGTTTCGAGATTGCTCAGAGAATACCGATGTACTTACCTTCCCTTCCGGGTTGGATGATCCGCTTCCATTAGGCGACATTGCGATCTGCATTCCCTACGCAATGGATCAGGCCCGCATGCGAAATGTACCCCTGGACAACGAATTAGCTGCCCTTTTGGTGCACGGCTGTTTGCATCTGGTGGGATATGATGACATCGAAGATCAGGATCGATTCGCAATGCAAGAAAAAATGAATGAGGTTGGTAAGCAAATTGGGATTCCAATTGATGGCGAATGGACGTCTATACTTCATCAGGAAATTGAACATCAATGAGCGGTAAGCGCAACGTTTTCGAGCCATTTAAAGACGCTCTGAACGGAATCATCTTCACATTTAAAACTCAACGGCACATGAGGTTCCACCTTTATGTCGTTTTCGTGGTGATCCTGCTTGGCCTTTTTGTGAATCTTGGGCTACGCGAAATGCTTGTTCTCCTCTTCACGATCTCATTGGTTGTGGTCGCGGAGATGTTTAACTCAGCCATTGAAGCCGTCGTTGACCTTGTCAGCCCAAATTATAATCCCTTGGCTAAGTTTGCCAAGGACATTGCCGCTGGAGCCGTGTTAATCACGACAATGATTGCCCTCGTGGTTGGTGCAATGCTCATTCTGGGTGAGAATCGATGGGAAACTCTTCAAGTTAAACTTAGTTCCGAGGCGCCTGCAATCGGGCCACCATTAAGAATCATCCTTGGCTTCTTCCTCTGCCTGCTTGCAGTTATTATTGGTAAGGGCCTTGGAAAGCGAGGGCAGATATTGCAAGGCGGACTTGTGAGTGGACATGCAGCTCTAGGATTCTTTTTTGCCACCTGCGCCATTATCTTGTCGACCAACGCACTTGCGGGAGGTTTGGCAATATTGTTAGCTGGAATCATCGCCCAAAGCCGATATGAAGCAAAATTCCATTCGATAGGTGAGCTTTCGATAGGAGCGGCGGTAGGTGTCATTGTGGGATTGCTCGTCTTCTCGTCATTTCCAAAGTAGTTTTTTTCGGTAGAGTAAATAGAAAACAGAATGAGCGACCCCTCCCCCGGTGAACGACGTGCGGCTAGTCCGCTAGTAGCCCTAAGCAAGAAACTGCTGTTTGGTCTTGCGAAAATGTTTGTGGGATTGGCAAACCTATTTGCACGCCCGGCAGGTGGCTCGGTAACCCTCAGGCAAAGCAAGTTGATGGAAGAGGAGATTCGGTCCTTAGTCGATTCCGCGGGTGAGACAGGGGAAATGGAGTCGGATGAAACCGAACTCATTCATAGCGTGTTGGAGTTCTCTGATACGGTTGCTCGGGAGATCATGACGCCACGCACCGATCTTGACGCTGTTCCGATAGATATTAATCCCTACGACTTGGTTGAGCTTATTCAAGAATCTGGTCACTCTCGAATTCCAATTTTTGAAGGAAGCGATGATGACATCGTTGGGATTATCCATGCCAAGGACCTGTTTCTTGCGATGCTTCGTGGTAAGCCGGTAAATATTAGTTCACTGATGCGACCACCGTTGTATGTAACTGAGAATAAGAGTATTGATGACTTGCTTGCCGAGATGCGGGTTTCAAAGTCTCAACTTGCGGTCATCAAGGACGAATACGGCGGCACATCGGGAATCGTGACGATTGAGGACATCATCGAAGAGCTCGTGGGAGAGATTCAAGATGAGCACGATGACGAGCATCCAGAGTTCTCTGAATCACTCGAAGGCTTCCTGGTCGATGGTAAAACCCACCTTGACGATGTCAACGACGAGATTGGCTCAAACTTTGAAAGCGAAGACTTTGATACGATTGGCGGTTTTGTCTTTGGTCTGTGCGGACGTCAGCCTAAACTTGGTGAATGGTTAGCTCACGATAGCTATCAATTCAACATTGTTGAGACAGATGGCAAGCGGATCATTAAGATCCGAATCGTGCCAAATGATCCATTGCATTCGACGCCACGTGAGAACTCCGAGGAATCGGCTAAAGCTTAGTTTTCGACTCTACTTTCGCGGATGGTTCTTAAAGAACTTCCAAATTTCAGCGATTGCATCGACCCCACTGGCAGACTCTCTTCCATTTCCTGAGTACGCCCCTGGTACATCATGAGTCCCTTTGAAGGTCGAGATTAGCTGAACTTCGGTGCCATCTTTGCCTTTGCCGTACGATGTCAAAGTTGCAAAATCCTTGACGAAGTCACTCACCATTGGCTTGTCCTCACAAAAGGCTTGCTTAGCCCACCATTTAGCGCCATCTTCTGCGCCAGTACATTGCAACATCGCTTCATCTCCAGGCTTATAGGAAACCATTTTGTCCTTTTGCCCATGAATCATTAAAACTGAAATCGGATTTTTGGGGGTTGGGACTTCCTTAACTGCAGAAGTAGATCTCGGAATACCAATCGTTCCTGCGATACCCGCGACGGCAACAAACCGATCTGACATCACCCCGCCCAAATAATAAGACATCATCGCTCCGTTTGAATGTCCAAAAACAAATGTTCTCTTCTTGTCGGTCGTGAATTCTTTTTCTACTTTGTCGAGAATTGAACCGATGAATCCAACATCATCCTTCGATCCCGCCATCGCAAAGAAGCCGGTATTCCAACCCCGAAAATTCGAAGGAGCACCGTTGGGAATGACACAAATGAAACCTTCTTTGTCGGCAACTTCTTCGATCTTGGTTGACGAAGAAAAATAGTCCATATTACCGCTTAAACCATGAAGCGCAAAAACAAGGGGAGTGGGAGTTCCGGCTTTATATCCTTTTGGTATCCGAAGAATATAGTCCCGATCAACTTCAAACTGTCTCAGTTTTTCTACATATCGACCGGGACCTCGGCCCTCAGCCGGAGCACAAGACGCTAATAGTAGGATGGAAAGAGGTAGCCAACGTTGAATCATTTGTAATTAGTTTGACGAATTAACGGTGCTAAAAGATCGACAGAAAAAAATTGGCGGTCACTTCTTGGGTAGAGTGACCGCCGCGAGGGTTATGGGAGTTTCATGCTGACTCTCAGCGGGAGTCTTCTAATGTATTTAACGTCCAACGCAAATAAACGGTTCCTAATTAATTTGAATCTGTCAAAATTCTTATGTGAGCAGTAATTTAGGCATTCCGTCCCGCGAAACAAACTACGCCGATTGGTACAACGAACTGGTCGTCAAAGCAGACCTGGCAGACTATTCGCCGGTCCGAGGATGCATGGTTATTCCGCCACACGGTTATGCGCTTTGGGAGCTTATGCAGCGTGCTCTCGACGACATGATCAAGGAAACCGGTCATCAAAACGCTTACTTTCCGTTGCTTATCCCTAAGTCGTTCTTCGATAAAGAGGCTGACCATGTTGAAGGTTTTGCAAAAGAATGTGCGGTTGTAACCCATCACCGACTTACGAAAGGACCTGATGGAAAGGGTCTTATTCCAGATCCTGAGGCAGAACTGGAAGAGCCCCTGATTATTCGCCCAACCAGCGAAACGATCATTTGGAACACTTATAAGAAGTGGATTCAGAGTTACCGTGATTTGCCAATTCTCGTGAACCAATGGGCAAATGTCATGAGGTGGGAGCTACGAACTCGGCTATTTCTGCGGACTGCGGAATTTCTATGGCAGGAAGGGCATACGGCTCATGCCACTTTTGAAGAAGCTGATGCAGAAGCTCTGACGATTCTTCATGATGTGTACGCGAAGTTCTCCGAAGAGTGGATGGCAATTCCAGTTATCCGGGGTCTTAAGTCGGAGAGTGAAAAGTTTGCCGGTGCGAGCCATTCGTACTGTATCGAAGCCATGACTCAAGATCGCAAGGCGATTCAAGCTGGAACATCTCACCATCTCGGTCAAAACTTTGCCAAGGCATTTGATGTGCAATACCAGAGTGCGGAAGGCAAACGAGAATATGTTTACGCCACCAGCTGGGGGGTGTCTACAAGACTCATCGGAACCATGATCATGGGGCATAGCGACGATAAGGGTCTTGTTTGCCCACCAAAGCTGGCACCAATTCAAGTTGTATTCGTGCCGATGGGTAAAGCCGAAGTTTTGGAGCAAACTACTTCGGTTGCTAAGGACCTGGCTGCTCAACTCAAGTCGCGAGGCATTCGTGTGAAAGTTGACGACAGAGTTAAAGAATCGCCCGGTTTCAAAGCCAAGCACTGGGAAATGCGCGGAGTCTGCGTGCGAGTAGATGTCGGTGGTCGAGAGCTCGAGGCAGGTGAGCTAGGAGTCTCTCGACGGGACAACGACGATAAGGAAATGGTGGCTGTTGATAAGGTTGTCGAGACCATTGCTAACTTGCTGCCGGTCATCCAATCTGACATGTACGCCAAAGCTCTCGCCTTTCGAGAAGCCAACATACTGCGAGTCGATAATTGGGACGACTTTGCTAAGCAGTTTGAAGGAGAGGGTGGAGGTGGTTTTGTTATCGCTCACTGGGATGGAACCGCTGAGACAGAAGCCAAGATTAGCGAAATGACGAAGGCAACTATTCGATGCATTCCACTTGTGCCATTGATACCAGAAGATGGGCAACCAGGCAATTGTGTGTTGACTGGTCAGCCAAGTAAACAACGGGTTATTTTCGCGAAAGCATACTAAACCTGAAATTGAGATTGTGCGGCTTGCTGTGATGGGTTTTCTATTGCAGCCAGTCGGGCAATTGTTGATCGGACCAAAGCACGATCTAATCCCCGAAATGGTCTTGTAACGATCCCATAGCGCTTCATTTCGGCGGTAGCCAGGTATTGCATGACAATGCACATGATTATCCCTACGCATGGTGCAAGAATTCCGAGGAATACTCCTAGAGTTGGCGACCATCCATTCCCGTACCCAATATCCCGCCCAGATCGAATGCTGAAAAAGAAAATTCCAATAACGCTTGCCAATGGCAAGATGAACAAGGCGTAGCCTAGAATCTCCCAACCTGGCTTCTCGACAAATGCGAGCCCGGGAAACAATAATGCATATGCCCCGATGGCACAAAGTACCGATTAAGACATGCCATGATAGCCCCGGTAAAGCCTTGTTAGTTTTTCGCTGGTACCGTAAACACCTACTTCCGTAACATTAGCTCTTGGGTACGCAGCATAGCCTTCTATAGGAGGAGGAACCGGTCCATCGTTCATTTCGATGAAATTATACTTATGTTTGCCCAATTGCTATATGAACATGGTTCAGCATTCCGATAATTCCTTTTGTAGTGCCATCACAGTACTCATTCGAGAATGATTTAGGAGCGGTTCGAGATTTAGCAAACCAATGGTTAGCTAAGTTTGCTCCACTCATATCAAGTGATGAGGTTCCGTACGAAACAGATACGATTCGTCATCAAATGAGTACTATTGCCGGGTTAAAATCGGATGCACCTGAACTTCTGAGAATGTTACAAAGCCTTCCGGAAGATGCAGATCAGCGGCTGCGGCAAACCATCGTCGAAGCGATCAACCAACTAGATTCCATCGAACAACCCCTTCGAAAGCAGCTGGCGAAAGTGGCACCAGGGGATCCACTTGGGGTTGTTGATGTTGAATCCCTGCAAGAACGACTCGCCGAACGACAAGCGAAACAAGAAATCGGGGTATCAGAGACCAGTAGTGTTCCGGCAATTCTCGAAGTAGAAACTTCCCCCCCAAACAAGGCGATTGCCATTGGTGCTGGCATATTTGGGCTAGGATGGACTGCGTTTACAACCATCCACTGTGTCTTTATGATTGGTGGAATGTATCACGCCTTTGGCATTGCGGCTCTTGGCTTGTTGCTCTTTTACTCTATTTTCTTCATGGTTGGATTTGCGATGCTTGGCTCCAGTCTCAATTCAATGAGTACCGAATCCATTTCTCTCAATGGACGAACATTAATTGTTTACCGGAAACTTGGCAATTGGACTCGAACCAAAACCTACCAGTTAGCTACTGACACCCAAGCTTCAATTGGTAAACCTCAGGCTGGGACTTCGCAATCCAGCGAGGGTTCTGTACCCCTTCAAACAATCAACTTAACTGATAATCGTGGTAAAGGAGTCTCCATCGGAGCTTCCACAACGTCTGAGTACAAACAAAAGCTCTCTAAGAAAATAAACGAATATTTAGCCGTCTGGGGTTAATGCGGCCCCGTAACGTCGGCCGATTGAGCTTGAAAATCGAAAGTAAGCTTTCCGTCTTGGAAAACAGGAATTCCACACGGTCCACCGTGCTCGATCGACTCTAGACCTTCAACTTGGCTTCCATCCATTCTGAACACAGGGAAATAGTACTTCGCAACTTGTTCGGCATTACCTTCGATGTAATGACCGACCATGATTCGGCGGAATCTTGTTTCAGACTGATTTGGTCCCGAACCATGCACCAGTGATCCATTGAAAAAGATTACGTCTCCTTTTTTCATATGAATTGAAATAGCAGACATTCCCGGAAGGTTTATGACGACATCGGAAAAACTTTTGGTTGTATCCGCCTTTTCGGTACACACCATCGGCATATCTTGTGTGCCTGGAACAACTTCAAGACAACCATTTTCATCGTCAATGTCCTCGAGTGCTAACCAAGCCGCCATGCATGTTCCAGGTTCAGCTTGGAGATACCGATTGTCTTGATGAAGGGCTTGGCCCCTTGCGCCCGGAGGCTTAAAGTAGACCATGGTTTGGACGGCGAGGGGTTCGCGATCGTAAAAAGACGATAGATACTGGTTAATCCTTGGGTCAACCATGTAATCAAATGCAACCTTATCTCCTCGATGAGGTTGCAGAAGCCTTGGATATCGTTTGAGTGGATCTTCGTTAGTGGGATCAACTCCACCTTCTGCCCATCCGTCTCCTCCCCGCTCAACCATGTCGGTGAAGTACTTGGCCCAAAAATCACATTCAGATTCAGTAAAAAGCCCCGTTACAACCAAATAGCCGTTGCTTCGGTAAAAGTCCTTTTCTGATTCTGCGATTGGCTCTATTGAAGTCATTGGTTCACTTACTTTGCAGGATTTTACTTTCATTTTTTTCGCTGAGTGCGATATTTCCGCCGTCAACAATTCAATGACTTCCAAAGTTATCTAAACAAACGTATGAGTTCATGGCAAAGTCAGTTCTCCGAAAATCTCCCTCGACTCGGTCACCGAAATTGGATTGTTGTCGCCGATGCCGCATACCCCGAACAAAGCGCGCCTGGTGTTACGGTTTTGGTTGCGAACTCACCAATCGATGAAGTTCTTCGTCACGTGCTAACAGCAATCCACGAAATGGGTCATGTTTCTCCGAAAGCCTTCTTAGATCGGGAGCTGGGCTTTTTGACCGAAGATCTGTGCCCAGGTGTTTCGGCTTTGCGAGCCAGTATCAGATTTGAAACTGGACAACTGCAACCTTCCGAAGGTGCTCACGAGATGATTTTGGAAAAGCTCAACATGGATGGGGCAAATTATTCGATCCTTGTCATTAAGACGAATACGATGATTCCTTATACTTCGGTCTTTCTTCAACTCGAATGCGGCTATTGGGACAATGATCGCGAGAAGATTCTTAGGGAGTTGATGTAGTGTCCATTCCGTTCAAATCTTTTGCAGACGGATCGCGAATACCGGCAGTTGGCTTAGGAACTTTTGGATCGGATAAATATGATGCTTCGACGGTTGCGGCGGCGGTTATAGAGGGATATGACTTGGGATATCGTCACTTCGATTGCGCCGAGGTTTATGGGAATGAGAAAGAAATAGGAGCTTCGTTTCAAACTATTTTAGGCTCAGGAACGAATCGGGAGGACATTTGGGTCACGAGCAAAGTCTGGAACAACCACCATGCTGATGCGATTAGTACTTGCGAAAACTCCCTTCGGAATCTTGGCTTGGGTTATCTAGATCTTTATCTCATCCATTGGCCCTTTGCCAACCATCATGAACAAGGTGTGGCCGTTGACTCGCGCGATCCGCATGCAAAACCTTATGATCATGATGGGTACATGAGGACCTGGGCCCAGCTAGAATCGTTAGTCGCTCGGGGTCTGGTGAGAAACATCGGAACGTCGAACATGACGATCCCCAAACTCTCCCGAGTGATGAGTGACGCTTCAATCAAACCGGCGGCAAATGAAATGGAGATCCACCCCCATTTTCAGCAAACCGAGCTATTCGATTTCTGCATCGATAACGCTATAGTCCCAATTGGTTATTCGCCAATTGGGTCGCCGAGTCGACCGGAACGAGATAGAACGGCGGACGATACGGTTGACATTGAAGATCCAATCATTCTTGCTATCGCCAACCGGCTCAATATTCACCCGGCGGTTGTTTGCATCAAGTGGCAAATCCAGCGCGGCTCAATTCCAATTCCATTTTCCGTGAAGCGTTCGCAAATGTTGGCAACCATTGAAGGAGCGCAGAAGCAGGACTTAACCAAAGAGGAGATGGAAGCAATTGCGAAAATAGACAAGAATTGCCGATTGATCAAAGGGCAAGTCTTTCTTTGGCCCAACGCTATAGATTGGCAGGACTTGTGGGACGTTAATGGCCAAATTCCTCAATAATCGAATCAGAACTTTATGCACAAGCAAACATCATGATCATTTCAAATCCAGCCGGACCCTTTGAACCAACTTGGGATTCTCTCGAAAACTATGTGACACCTGAATGGTATCTCGATGCCAAATTCGGGATATTCATCCATTGGGGGGTCTATAGTGTTCCCGCCTTTAAGAATGAGTGGTATGCCCGGAATATGTATGTTCAAGGGACCGAAGAATTTGAACATCACCGAGAAACCTACGGCCCTCACGATAAGTTTGGCTATAAAGATTTCATCCCGATGTTTACGGCGGAAAAATTTGACGCCGATGAATGGACCGACTTGTTTGTCGAAGCAGGTGCCAAGTTCGTGGTGCCGGTGGCAGAAAATCATGATGGCTTTGCCATGTATCCAACTAAAAGCAATAAGTGGAATGCCGGTTTGATGGGTCCTAAGCGGGACGTTGTCGGTGAGATCGCAGCCGCAACCCGCCGTCGAAACATGATTTTTGGGGTCTCATCTCACCGCATCGAGCATTGGTGGTTTATGAATGGTGGACGACAATTTCCATCGGATGTTCAGGATCCGGAATTCGCAGAATTTTACGGTCCTGCTACCCCTGGCAGCTTTGACAAAGGAAAGAATCCCATGAATGAAACGTTCATGGATGATTGGTTAATGAGATGTGCTGAATTGGTCGACAATTATCGACCTCAGCTTTTTTGGTTTGATTGGTGGATTGAGCAACCCGAGCTCGCTCCATATATCCGAAGGTTTGCGAGCTACTACTATAACCGAGGTTACTCATGGGGCAAGGGCGTCGCGATCAACTATAAGAATGAGTCTTTTCCGGAGAAAGCTGCAGTCTTGGACGTCGAACGAGGACAGCTTTCCGATATCCGTAGAAAGTTTTGGCAGACAGATACTGCGGTGGCAAAAAACTCTTGGAGCTATGTGGATGGCATGGACTACAAGACGCCAACAAGGCTCGTCCATGACTTAATTGATATCGTCAGTAAGAACGGAGCCCTTCTTCTCAATATCGGTCCCAAATCTGATGGAACGATTCCTCAGGAAGACCAAAACATCCTTCGTGAAATTGGTGCCTGGCTAATGGTTAACGGTAAGGCAATCTATGAAACTCGGCCTTGGAAAGTTTATGGAGAAGGGCCAACCAAGGTCTTGGAAGGTCATTTTACTGACGTGAAGCGAGACTCATTTACGCAGGAAGACATTCGATTTACTCAGCGAGAAGGCGTCCTATTTGCAATTGTATTGGCATCAGACATTCAAGCGGTCAACATTCGCTCGTTAGGCGCATCAATTGGATTGGAACCAAGGACGATTTCTGGTGTCTCAACCCTAACAGGAATTCCTTGCGAATTTAAGCGGACTTCAGATTCCCTATCTATCTCGACGCAACAAAGTTTGGAATCTTCCCACGCGACGGTCTTCAAAATAACTTTTGACTAGGATTGACTCCCGGCAAAGTGCCTTTGCCAGGAGTCCTATTCCCCTTCGCGTTAGATCGGGAAAGCTGATGCAATTGGTTTGATCTTGTATTTCGCCAAAATTGCATTAAACGACTCAAGTTCCTTTCCATTGATTGCTTTCCAGTTCGCTGAAACGGTTGCAAGGTCTGCCATCGCCTTCTTGGCATTCTTCCGCATGATTTCCGTTGGAGCCATGTCCCCAGATTCCAGGGTGCCCATATGCTGGATCACACTTCCCAATACTCCTGCAAAAGTAGGCGCAGGCGCTGTTCCACCACTTGGCGGCGGACCACCTCCAAATCGTCTTCCTCCGCCACCTGAACCGCCGATTAGCGCCAGCTTCTCATCAAATGATGCAGCCGCCGAAGACAGTTCGGAAACGGGATCCGTTGCCTGAAGATCGGCAATAAAGGTTCGGATCTTTGAGACTTGCTGGAAACCTGCCCACGCGAGACCTGCGCCATCGTAAAGATTCGCCTGCATCTCGCACTGACTCTTGAGATCCGAAGCAGATGCCGGAGACCTCGGATCATTTTTGACCGTAACGGTTTGAGTTTGGGTTTGACCATCAACCGTCAATTTGAGAGTGTAGACACCTGGAGCAACCAATGGTCCTTCCGGAGAAGCCGGAGTTTCTCCAGGATTTGCATTGATTCCGTAGCTTCGACTAAACGATTTCGGATCGTCGTACCGCAGGTTCCAGTTAATCCTATTGGTACCAACGTTGGTCGGCATAGGCTTTGGAATTTCGATCCAAAAATCCGGAATAGGTGGAAGCGGATCATTGGATGGTGGAATTGGGTCGTTCGACATATGTCGAACGACTTTTCCGGTGGCATCACTAATCTCTAAGCTGACTTTCTTCGGCTCCTTGCCAAGATAGTAATAGATAATCGCACCAACTGGAGGGTTGAGAGCGTGCGGCACTTCTGGTGGAAAAGGCGTATCGTCGTTGACATTACGACGTACTCGAATTGCATCTCCCGGCTTGAACAACCGGGACGTTTCCAAACCGGTATTTGGCGTCAACTCGCGTAACGGAGAAATGTCATCGAGAATCCAGAAGCTGCGACCATAGGTTCCGACAACCAAATCATTTCCTTTCATGACCATGTCACGGTAAGAAGTGTTTGGAGCATTCAGGGTTAATGACTGCCAATCATCACCATCATTGACCGAGACATAGACTGAGCTTTCGGTTCCGGCAAAGATTAGACCGGCTCTCTTTGTATCGGCGCGAATGACTCGAGCAAAGCTTCCGCTTGGCTGGTCGGTTCGCATTCCTTTTACGATCTTTTTCCAGGTCTTTCCAAAGTCGTTGGTCCGATAGAAATGAGGAGTTAGGTCACCAACTCCATGATAATCAATCGCGACGTATGCCGTACCGGGGTCATGATGTGATGCATCAATTGCCGACATATCTGCCCGGCGAGAATTTTCTAGACCAGGAATGGTCACGTCTTCCCAAGTTTTGCCATGATCTTTGGTGAGTTTGATAAGACCGTTATTGGTACCGACCCATATAACATTACCGTTGACGCTCGAAACCGAGAAAGATTGGATTAATCCACCAGCCGTAATCGGTTGTTGAAGATCAAAAATCGCATCCTTGTCTTCGTCCTCGTCTAATTCAATGCGACCTCCATTAGCCGGTGGTGGCGTTGGTTTTCCTCCTGGCTTTGTTGGTGCGGTTGGCTTAGGCTCCATCCCCTTGGGATAACCCAAGTCTGGACCTAGCTTTTTCCAGTGCAATCCACCATCAGTGGTGGACATTAAAAATTGGAACCCAGCAAAAAGCTCCTTTGGATTTGTAGGAGAAAACGCCAAAGGCTGATTAGCAACATGGCGTAAGGTAAGAGTCGGATCCATGTTCGGACTCACGTTGATTGATTGTCCGCTCGGGTTCGTCACTTTTGTAATTCCGCTCGCGGAGCTTCCGGCATAAGTGATTTTTGGGTTCAATGGGTCGGCAACGATGGCGCCGAATTCATAGCCAGGATGAGGGGTCCAGTCGAGAGGAGTAATCGCGCCATAATTTCCGCGGCTGGCAGTACCTACCGACCCACTGTCTTGTTGGGTCGCATAGATCCAATATGGAAACTGGTTGTCGCAAGAAATATGATAAACCTGAGCGGTTGGCTGGTTGTACCAACTGCTCCAATTGAGTCCTCCGTCATGGGAGACCACCGCACCTTGGTCGCCACCCAAGAACAGACGATTGCCGTCCGTAGGATCCAACCACATTTGCTGTGGATCGTCTCCCCCAGGTGCACCCTTGAATCCCGTAAACGTATTGCCTCCGTCGAGCGAGCGATAGCTGCACGTATTGATGACATAGACAATGTCAGGATTCTTTGGATTGACATAGACGCCGCAGTTGTATCCACCTTGACCATTGGCAACTCGTCGATCTGCCGCGTCCATTTGTCGCCACGATTCGCCACCGTCATCAGACCGATACAATCCGAAGTTGCCCACGATGAACATTCGCTTTGAATCTGTTCCGTTGGCAATTGCCACGCTTGTTCGCCCAGTGAGCCCAGGCAAGCCATGCCCTGTGATCGGCTTCCATGTTAGTCCTTGGTCCTTTGAAATAAATAGCTTTGTGCTGTTTCCTCCAGCACCTGCTGCTTGTGGTGCCCCACCATTTGGTCCGCCTCTTGCGGCGCCCGGAGCGTTGTAATGCTTTACGGTGGTCGCAAGCATGACTTCAGGATGATCACTTGCCCACGTAATCTTTTGAATTCCAATTTGCTTGTCGACGAAGAGGGTTTTTGTCCAAGTTTCTCCGCCATCGGTGCTTCGGTATAGGCCCCGATCTTCCGATTCTTCACGGATGTTCCCTTGAGCGGCGACCATTACTAAATTGGGATTCTTAGGGTCGACGAGTATGGAAGGAATCTGTTTTGTGGCTTCCAGGCCCATATGCTTCCAGGTCTTTCCTGCATCAACTGATTTATAGACACCATTCCCCTCGTTGATCCCGCCGCCAGTAATGAGGTCACCCATTCCAACGTAAATGATGTTTGAGTTGGACGGAGCCACTTCAAGTGCGCCGACCGATGACGCTTCTTTGATGTCATCGAAGATCGGATACCATGTTGATCCTGCGCTGGTAGTTTTCCAAACACCACCCAATGGGAGGCCCATATAATAGGTACCTGGTTCTCCAATTACGCCGGTAACCGCCGATACTCGCCCACCTCGAAACGGTCCCACATTTCGCCACTTGAGACCAGACAAAAGTTCGGGTCTTATCTGCTGGGCTAAAGGAGAACTGACTGTTCCGAGCAGGATTGCCATGGTTCCAATCATCCGAGCGGCTATTCGTTGCGTCATGTTCGATATGTTACGCTAATGAACCCCGCGTAGGTTTCTCGTATACTTGGAAATACGGATGACGAGCCAAATTTTTCCAAAGCTGAGTGACTATAATCCTGAAGAACTCGTTTTGATGGCTGACAAGCATGATGACTCCGCTTTTGCTTTAGCCCTAAGCAAACATCCGGCACTGAAAGAAGTTGATGGCTTTTGCGAAATTATCACGGGGATCAAAGATCCATTTGCCAACATGGCATTTGGAATGCATGTCCCTGAAGCAGAGAACCGAGTAGTGGCTATCACTGAACAGTTGAAAGAGCATGATTGCCCAGGGCTCTTTTGGGTAGGTCCATGTACTACACCTGCGAATCTCGACGAAATCCTGGTTCAAAATGGTTGGGTTCACCTTGCTTCCCCACCAGCGATGGTCATTGATTTAGAACCCCTCGAGGCTCCCCAACTCCTCGAAGGTTTTCAGTTACGTCGAGTAGCTAACGAAGGAGAGTTGTCAGTTTGGCATCAGGCAATAGCTAACGGGTTCGGAATGTCGCTTGAGGTTGCTCAAATGTTTGGTTGGAATCCAAGTGACCAAATTCGGTTCTATACAGCCTTCCTCAACGAAGACGTGGTCGGCACAACCGCGCTCGTTCTTCAAGATGGAGTTGCCGGGATCTATTGCCTCAGCACACTTCCCGAGTTTCGTGCCCGAGGTATTGGCTCCGCTTTGACAGCATTGCCGCTACTTGAAGCCCGAAATG
>JBAXBU010000054.1:0-21101 GCA_037141835.1 Armatimonadota bacterium
GCTCTTTGAGCGCCATCAAAGTCATCGGTCCAGTCATCACCGACGTGGAACGCTTCAGACGCTTGGATCTGGAAGTGGTCGAGAACAATTTGGAATAGCTTGGAATCCGGTTTCTCGACACCCTCTTCGAGGGAAGCAAACACGGCATCAAAGTACTTGGTTAGCCCATGCGCCTCTAGGCAGCCGTGGAGCGATACATCCCAATTTGAGAGAACCGCAAGCTTGTAGCCCTGGGATTTCAGACTTTCGAGACAGGAAATCACGTCGTCAAAACGTTTGAATGTTGAAGATGGGACTTCGAAGATTTCACGTTCGCCGATCATATGAAGATCGAGGGCGTTGCCGCTTGGTATTCCCATTTCGTCAAGCCACTCAGTTACTTGCTGAACCCAAAAAGTTCGCCAATTCTCGACGGATCGAGTTTGATTGACTCGCCAAAACTCGGGAAGCTTTGGCATGAAGAGCTTTAGGTAGATATCGCCGGCGTTCTCTGGAAGCTCTAATCCAGCAAACTTTGCGCATCGAACCGCAAACGTGTGAGGCTTCCAGTCCGTCCAAATGAGGGTGTTTGCGCAATCAAATGTGACGAGTTTGGGCTTCATCGATTGAACCTCGAAACGATGAAGGCGATCAGAGAAAAGACAATGGAGACGAGAATCATCGTGGTAATGGGTACAAAGACACTGATTCCATTTCTTTCGTAGGCGATATCGCCCGGAAGACGACCAAGTTTGATTGGAATTCGATTGGAAAAGGTTAAGAAAACACCAACCAAGAATAGAATCAGTCCAAAAAACATCAATAATTTGCCGGTTGATTCCATAATCTAGAAGTCCTAATTTTCAGTATGGGCGCAACGACTTGCATATTTGCCCGTACTAATTGACGAAATACAGCGTCTAACGACGTAGAGAAATAAGATTATGAAAGCTCTTAAGTTTGGTGGAATAGCCATTTTGCTCGCGGCAGCTACTGCCTACGCCATTGATGGCGTTGTTTTGAAGTATGCATTCAAGAAAGATCAAGTCCAGAAGACTCGATTTAAAGGAACGATTGAAATGCAAGGCATGGAAATTTCCTTGTCAATGGTCAATGTCAGCAAGGTTCGAGAAGTTTCTGAAGACGGAACTGTAACCTTGGAAGACAGCATGACCGATGGAAAGGTCGTCTTTGGTGGACAAGAAATGGAAATTCCAAGCCAAGCTGGAACCGTGATTGTCATGAAGCCAAACGGTGAAATCAAGGAAATTAAGGGCGAGGAAATCAATGAGACCACCTACCGTGTTCAAAACCTCATGGCATTTGTTCCGCCAACCGAGGCCGTTCAAGTTGGTTCAAAGTGGAGCAAGGATGTTGCGGCAAATAAGGACACCAAGGCTCCGGCATACAAGTGCAATTACACAATCCTAGCCGAAGAAAAGATTGATGGAACAGACACCTTTAAGATTCAATACAAAAATGTTGAAGCTGAAGGAAGCGAACCAGCAAGCATGGAAGGAACGGTTTGGATCGACAAAGCAAATTGTGGTCTCGTAAAGGCTGCTGTAAAGTGGGCTAATGTACCAATGCCTGGTGCGCCAATGCCAATCTCCGGCAACTTTACGATGGAAAGAATTAAATAATCTTAATTCCTACTAAGAAATTGAGAAGGTGGCGATAGCCACCTTCTTTTTTTTGTTTCGGATAAGCTAAGAGCAGGATGATGAAGGCTGGAATTCTGCTTATTTGTCTTGCGAATTTGGTTCAAACCATCCCGATTTGTCGACCTCTCAAAGAAGGTGAGGCTTATCGGCTCAAAACATTGGTGAGTGTTCAAATCGGGGCTACCAAAACCATTGACGATGGAATCTATGAACATCGCTGCACCGAAATAGACGATCACGGAGTTGAACATATTGAGGCTACATGCGTTGAGGGAACAACCAAAGTAGGCGACAAAGAAGCTGAGGAAACCAAGGGCGAATACTATAATTACTTCCAGAATTCCCGCGGGCAGAGATTCGAATATGAAGAAATCAAGCTCACTTTGAAGGAAAACCCTTTTGAGTTCATGGTCGCCCAGATCCATTCCAAATTGAAGGAGTATTCGGTTTTGCCGGGCGAGACATGGAAGGACAAGAGCTCAAACACTCAGTACTCCGTAACGGTCGGCGAGCCGAAACAGTTTATGAAGACGGAGTGCATCCAGGTGATTCGCAAAGGGGTTTTTACCAATGGAATTTCTGGAGAGTTTAAAGAGGATTCTTGGTATCGAGTCTCTGACGGTCAATTGATGTACCAGCAAACAACTGCTGATCACGTTGTCTCGCAAAACGTTGAGGAAATCCAGTTTCTTGAACGTCTCGAGTTTCTACCGAACAAGTCCTAATTGTTCGATTATCCCTGTGCTTTTCCTGGGATTTGACGCATCATAAAGGTATGAAACTTGTCCATTCGGTTGCATTGGCCATCGCAGTTGCTTCGCTTTCGGGCTTTAAGTCAGAAGACACTTTTACGCTGCGTCAGAAGTACAAAAAAGGTGATGTCCAAGTGTATGTCGCTAATCTCACCATGTCCAGCGATGGTTCGGAAATCGAAATTGAGACGAAAACGAGCTACAAGGTGCTTGGAGTTGAGGAAGACGGGGCCTATGAATTAGAAGAGACGCTGCTTTCGGGGTCGTTTAAATTCAATGGCGAGGAGCAGCCCATGGATCCGGAAAAGCCTAAGGCGACCAAGTATGACAAGGACGGAGCCGAAGTCAAAAAAGAAGGCGAAGCAGAGGAAGAAAACCCGGTTAGCGACGCCATTGACGACGTGTTTGAATACGAACCAAAGGGTGCGGTAAAGATTGGAGAGACCTGGAAGCACGAAGGAAAATTTGGCACGATGGATCTGACTCTTGAGGGCAAGGAGAAAGTTGATGATATTGATTGTCTCAAGATCACTTTGAAGGGCAAGATGGACAAAAAAGATACCTCTGGCGATGTTACGGCGACATTTTTGGTTCGAGAGGATGATTTCTCACCGGTGGTAATGGAAGCGAAATTTGACAATCCAAGACTAGATTCCGATGACCCAACGATGAAGAAGATCGAAGTGAAGATGAAGCGTGCGAAGGCTTAGTCGTTAGCGGAAGAAGGCGGCAATCCTTCACTATGGGTTTTGATCTAGCTTTTCTTCTTTCCTTTTTTGATTTCAAAGCAGTTTCGGCAGCGGGCTTCATAGCTTTCGGTTGCACCGATCAGGACGATTGGGTCGTCCCAGTGGGCTGGCTTTCCATCAACCATTCGGTAGGTGTGCGAAGCGGGTGCGCCGCACTTCATACAAATTGCTCTTAGTTTGATGACTTGGTCGGCAGCGGCTAGAAGGTTTGGCATGGGTCCGAAAGGTTGACGGCGGAAATCTTGATCGAGTCCGGCACAGATGACGTCCACACCCCGGTCGGCAGTTTCAACGCAGAAATCGACGATCTTAGCGTCGAAGAACTGAATTTCTTCGATGAGAAGGACTTGGGTGTCTTTCTTCAGTTTTTCCCTTAGTTCGTCGGTGTTTCGAGCCGTTTCTGCTTCGTGTTGAACACCCATGTGCGAGACAACCATGGTTTGATGATAACGGTCGTCGATACTAGGTTTGAAGACTTGAACTCGCTTTTTGGCGTAGAGTGACCTTCGGGCAAGGCGAATGAGCTCCTCGCTTTTGCCGGCATACATACTTCCACAAACGATGGTGAGTTGGCCTTGGGCTTTCATTCTAGATCGTCTCCTGTGCCCTCCATGTCGGCTTCAAACATCTCCTCTAATTCTGAACTAAAGTCATCGTCGGTTGCCTTGCCGAGTTCGCGAACAACTTCGCCCATGTCTGCACCAGTTTCTGGCTCGTTCATCATTTCGAGTCTGTCTGCAATGGAGTCTATGCGGTCATCTTCGTTTTGGTGACGGGCAAATTTGCTGACGAGCTTGTCGGTTCTTGAGCTTTTGCAATGTGGGCAAGCGGTGTCGTCGGGTCCTGCGCCAATCCCAATCAGAGTCGAGAATTTCTTGTTGCAATCCTTACACCGGAATTCGTAGATCGGCACGGGAGTCAGGATACCGCCAATTGTCATTGACTATGAAATGCGCTTAAGAAGGAACAAATGGTTTTCGCCTTTAACCAGGGCATGGATCGTAAAATCGCCATTTTCGTCGAGTCGGCGCGAACATGGTCCAAAATTCCCGCCAATTGACAAGAACTGTAATCCGAGATTCTCTGATATGGATTTGACTAAATAGAATTTACCGCTACTGATGTAATGCGGTTCAAATCCGCCTTTTCCTTTCGGATGCGGGGTCTTTTCGATATCGATAAGCATGTGACCTCGTGAAGACACGCCAAGTAGAATCTGGCGGCCCGAGTTTGGAACTACATCGATTGATTCGAACCTATCAGACTTATATATCCAGATATTTTGCTCTGACCTAAAACTATCGGAGGTCAAAAATAGAGAGTCATTGGAGGCGCAGAGCCACGGATCAATGCAGCCGATAGGAAGTTCCACAAATGTAACTTGAGAGTCTTTGATGATCGCAATTTCATGTTTGGGAAAAGCTTCGGCCAAGAATCCTTGGGTTTCCACCGTTCCATATGAATATCCCTTACTCGTCGCCGCCTTGATTTCTACCCGTTTTGATTCATTTAGGTTAACCTTGTACGAGGCTCCACTTGCCTCGTTGTGCATCCCTAGGCTCCTTCTGTTAAGAGCCCCGAAACTCGAATCGTAATAGACTCCATCTTCGGTGGCTTGGTTAACAACCAGAGCGGTTTTGAATCGCTCGTAAATTGAGAAATCCAAGCCCGTCTTGCCACTTGGCAGTAAAACAACTGGCTTGCTTTTTTGAAAAGTCTCGACCTTTCCATCAGAGTGAAAAAGCTTTAAGTGAATGTCATTTTCATCAAGATTGACCAGTACGTCTCCTTTTTCAGACATTTGCATCAAATTGACCTTCCCCAAGTCAACGGCTACAAAATCGAGATCTTTGATGTCACCAGGAACTAGGTAAGGTCCTTTGACCACTGGACGAATTCCTTCAATATCCATGGCCATGTATTTGGTCACCAGGCAATTCTGATTTTTTTGATTGGAAGTGCGAAGGAAGCAAAGGTAACTGTAACCGGCTAGACATAAAACAATCGGTGTCAGCGTTAGAATCTTGGCTTGAGCTGACAACTGTAGATTCATTTGACTTGCTTCCCACTTTCAGTTTTTGGGGCCACTTCTATGGCTCTGATTACATAAGTCTGCCAAGAGTAGTTCCTATCAGACATGCCGCCGGGATTTGGTCCACCGATATTGTATTCGGGATTAGGGTTTGAGCCTGACATTTCAAAGGCAATGAGACCGTTTGAATTGGTCATGATCTTAGCAATGTGCATGTTTTGCAACCGAATGATTTTTCCGTCTAACTCGGGGCATAGCTTTATCAAGGGAACGGTCTCTCCCTTGCTATTCCAAATAGCTGGAAAAGAATTAAGAACCTTGTTGTCCGACGACATGATGCGCCGAAATCCGACGAACCAATTTTTGCCCTGGTAGAGGAATTCGGTCACTTCGAAGTTTGCATTGGGAATCTTTTGGGATTTGCCGGTTTGATCGATGCAGACAAATTCTTGGCCCTCTTGAATAATGACTGAGCCCGTCGGACTAATATTACTGACCTTGCATGAATTACCCTTATGAATGGATTTAGGTTTAACTCCGACTCCGAACTGAATGACTTCGGTAGGGCCTTTTGCTGACGCAACTACGGTAAACAGTTGGTCGTTTCGTGCAGAAACTGAGGAGATCCCTTCGTGATCAAGTATCTTTTCGATTGTGCCGGTGTTACGGTGTCCTGCATATATTCCGTGTGGTCCCCTAAAGTATCTGTACTTGGAGGACGGAATTCGAATTGGTAGGAGAGCAATTCTTTCTCCGTTAACAATTTCAACGATGTTATGAGCAGTCAAATAGAGTTGTGATTTGCCTGAATCGTCCAGAAACCGGTCATTGCTTATCTTCTCTGGGCTGTATCCAAAATAGACTCTATCCTGTGCCCTCAAAGGTCGCGTGAAATCCATCGGATTGAGCCAAGGAACTTGGACCTGGAAACTGTTGTATGCTCCTGTCTCACCTGTAAGAACTTCATCGTTCGGACCAATTTGTAGTAGTTGTCCGGGGCTGACTTTCACTAATTCAAATCGTGGAAGGCCAGAAAGGTCATTTGTTGTTCCCGGCGGAGGTGGTTTGGAGCAAGCAAATGTTAAGGCAATACCGACCAGAATACAGGTGCCTTTGTATCTCATCGCTTCCTCTTGAGTAGGAATAGATGATCGAAGTCATTTGTGCGACAATTAGCCGGGAAGTTTCCATTCTCGTCGATCTCCCCTATGGGGTGAAAAGTTTCAGACTCCAACTGAGGCGTTTCTTTGAAGATTTGCTTGAAGAGTTTCTGAAATTGGTAACTCTTGCCGTTTGAAACATAGAAATTTTCATAGTTATATGGAAAATTTTGCTTTCCAAGTTTCAAAGGGTTGATTGTGCTAGTCGACAGAATCATCTCGCCTTTGGAATTGGCACTTAGTCCACTCAAAGAGGCGACACCATTTGGGGTTGGGACAACGGAGAACTTTCCATCCTGGTAGCAATATGGCTTTGACGGATTGTATGGACCGCTAAAGAGGTAAATGCTGTGTTTTGTCGGTGAAATTGAGAATTGACTAAGCTGTTCAGGAACATCAGTCAGTTTTATTGCACCGTTTTTGAAAATGGCGAGCTGGTTGCGCCGCTTGAGTAGGCTTGAAAGTAACCCATCCGGTCTTAATATGCCGACGGTTCCGAGTTCGGTTGAGCTAGATTCGAAGGGGACATGGGGTTGATTGGTCGTTTCGCCAATATGAACCTGAAAGTTCTTATCGAATATGAAACTGGCTCTCGGCCAACTGTTTGGGAACATTCCATCGTCCGTAATCTTCGTTCCCGAATCCCAGTAGCTGAAATAAGGGGTGCCGTCAGGGTTTTTTTCGTCGCCAGAAACGATTGTCTTGCCTTCACATAAGATTGCATAACTGGGATCCTCCTTTTTGATTTCGATGACTTTGCCACCTCTGGTGAGTCGAACGTTTTGATCATGAAAGTCATCGTATTTTCCTGCGGTTGCTTCGGGAAAGTCTTGAATTGTTCCATTTGCTCGTCGAACTCGGTAAATAAAAGCTGGAAGAGAGTACGTAATGCGGTCGAATCCGTCCTCATCCTTGATTTTTGACTCTTTTGGCTCATTCCCAAACCACTGGTAGAGAACATCGCCTTGCTCTGACATACTTACAAACTTTGCGATACCAAGGTCGACTTTCTCAAAAGCTAAGTCCTTTGGATCGCCTTCGGCGAGATACGGACCCGGAAGTAGCGGTAAATCGCCCTTGAGATACCGGAGAGTTTCCGGGTCCATTTCATAAATATCCGTCTTCGGTTTGGTGTAGGCTCGGTAACCAAACCAGCTCGCAACAAGTAGCCCCGACAGTGCTACGGATGTGAGTATTCGACCGATTGGTTTTGGTTTTGCGTCGCTACTTGTCATTAATAGTCCGGCTTATATTTTAAGTTAGCTTCGGCAGGAGATATTTGTTGTTAATGATTTCCATTATAGCGACCATGCCAAAAGATAGTAGCCACTTGACAGAAGTTTTCACTGCTTGCTACATCTTAATCGTTTTCACTAATTTTTTCAGTAAATCAAGTTTAAATCACCAGTCATTTTGTAAGTGCTTTACTTATTCCGAACCACTGGTAGTTGTTGCTGGTGCAGTGGGTGGTGCAGGGGTTGTTTCTGTTTTTGGCGTCGCAGCTTCGGGCGGCTTTATCGCCGGATTTGAAGCCTTTTGCGAGTCATTGACGTAAAATCCACTTCCTTTGAACATTATTGCAGTAGGTTGGATGATGCGTTTCACGGTACCTTTAGAACCGCAATGGCAATCGGTGAGTGCATCTTCGATGATTCGTTGTTCGACTTCGTAAGTTTGTTCACATGCGGAACATTCGTAAACATAAGTTGGCATAGATGACGTATATTTTGAACCATTACTGCATGAGAACACGATGATCGGACCCTGGAATCAAGTTTTAGAAGCAAAAGATTTTGCAAGCATTGCCGCTCTGGCGGTGCTTGAGGGACTTCTTTCGGCGGACAATGCCTTGGTGCTGGCGATGATGGTGAAGCATCTTCCGAAAGAATCACAAAAGAGGGCGCTCCTTTACGGTTTGGGCGGGGCTTTTGTTTTTCGATTCATCGCAATCTTGTTTGCGACTGTCGTTCTTAAGTTGTGGTGGCTTCAGGCATTGGGTGCCGCTTACTTGCTGTTTGTAACGGTAAAGCATTTTGCCTCGCGAAAGGAGTCTTCTGATCCGGACATAAAGCCATTGGACCGCAGTTTTTGGGCAACTGTAATCATGGTTGAAATAACCGACATTGCGTTCGCGATAGATTCAGTTTTGGCAGGAATTACTTTTGTTGGAAATGATCAACGTAAGGTCTGGGTGGTTTTTGTCGGCGCAATTATTGGCATTGTCTTGCTTCGGTTCGCAGCAAGTTCCTTCATCAAACTACTGGATCGGTTTCCGACGCTTGACCACGTGGCTTACGCCTTAGTTGGTTGGGTTGGCGTCAAATTGGCGCTTATATCGGGGAACTCGTGGTCAAAAGTTCACGAATCGACCGTACATATTCCAGAGATGCCGGCCTGGTTGTTCTGGACGGTTTTGCTGATTGTCGCCGTGGGCGGAGGATTTCTTGCCACAAGGCACGAGGATACCAATCCACCTTCTATGACTGACGAAGTTGAGATGATTGAAACGGCTCAAGAATTTGGGTCTGACGAATCGTAAAATTCACTCCTCGATAGGGGTATCTTTTCCTTTGGCTCATGTCAAAGAAGTTACGAATTGGAATCATTGGAGCAGGTGGAATTGCTCAAGGCTGTCATATGAAAGGGTACGCAACGATGCCCGACCTTTGCGAAATGGTCGCCGTTTGCGATACGTTTGAAAAGACGGCCAATGAAGCTGCCGAAAAATTTGGCGTTTCTAAAGTCTATACCGACTACAAGGAGATGATTGCCGGTGGCGAAATCGACGCTGTTTCAGTTGCAACGCCCAATAAATTCCACATGGATCCTACGATTGACTGTCTTAATGCAGGAATCCACGTGCTTTGCGAAAAGCCTTTGGCGATGAATGCAGAAGAAGCCAAAGCAATGTGTGCCGCAGCGCGAAACAGCGGAAAGATTTTACAGGTAGCCCTTCAAAGCCGGTTTAGTGGTCCTGGTCGATTCATGAAGGAATATATCGAGCAGGGCAATATGGGCGACATTTACTTTGCCAGAGCCCAAGCATTACGTCGCCGTGGTGTTCCTCATTGGGGCGTTTTCATTGACAAAGAAAAGCAAGGCGGCGGTCCACTGATTGATATTGGCGTTCATATCCTTGACTTCACATTGTTCCTGATGGGTTATCCAAAGCCAGTTAGCGCAAGCGGAAAGACTTGGGACATGATGGGTAAAAACCCTGAGCTCACGAACAATTTTGGCGAATACGATCGAGCCAAATTCACCGTCGAAGACTTTGCGGTTGGATTGATCAAGTTTGACAATGGTGCAGTAGTTTCCCTCGAGAGTTCGTTTATGGCGAACCAAGGTGAGAACGACGTCATGAAGACTCAGCTTTTCGGTACCAAGGCAGGTGCAAATGTTAAGATTTGGGGCGATGATCCGATCGAAATTTACACCGAGCAGGACAAGCAGTTGTTCGACATGAAGCCGAGAAATATTCCAAATGTTGAGTCGGCTCATACGGCGGAAGTTGTTGCTTTTGTGAATGCAATCCTCGAAGGTAAGGAATCTCCGGTTCCGGGCCTCAATGGGTTGATTCTCAACGCAATTTTTGACGCGCTTTACAAGAGCAGTGAAACGGGTCGCGAAGAACTCGTTGACGTCTCCTATTAAGGTAAATTATGAGAGTGAAGGCACGGATAGCTTTTGTTGTCGTTTTGTTTGTTGGCATCGCATCGTCTGGATGTAGATTCAAGGCTTACGATAGCTTTGCAAGTACGACCACTGTCTCCGATACTGAGGGTTCTGCAGAGGGCGATAAGTATTCAAATGGTGGGATAGGTAGTGCATCTGGTGGAACGAAGGATGCCACCCAATATGGGGCAGGAGCCAAAAAAGGCCCTGGAGCCACAATGAACCCTCAACGAGATGCCGCCGCCAAAGGATCGGGCACTCGACCTGGTGAAGATCCAGGAACCGGTCATGGAAACGGACCTGTCTATCAAGGCAGTCCAAGCGATTTCCAGGCCTCAACCGGCGGAAATCGAGGTTAATTTTTAGGACACGCGAATCATGGCACGCATCGGATTGATGGGCTGTGGTTCGGTGGCCGATTTTGGTCATCTTCCCGCAATCCGATCTACTCCGGATCTTGATATTGTCGCCCTTTTTGACCCGGTTCCGGGTCGAGCTTTTGCCTATTCCGAGAAGTTTGGCGGAAAGCCATTCACCGACGAATCGGAGTTCTTTGCCGAGAACCTTGATGCAGTTGTTGTTGCCTCTCCTCTCTTTACTCATCACGACAACGTGATGCTTTGTTCAGAGCATGGCGTTCACGTTTTGTGCGAAAAGCCAATTGCGACCAACGAGGACGAAGCAGCCGACATGATTGCCGTGATGGAAGATGCAGGCAAAGGTTTCTTTGTCGGGATGGTTTACCGTTTTAGTCCGGTGGCATTACAACTGAAGCAATGGATTGAACAAGGAATTGTAGGCAAAGTTAAACATATCCGCATGATTTACCTCTGGAACCTCCATGGTCAATGGGTTCAAAATGAAGCCGGAACTTGGATTGAAAGCCCGATGTGGAAAGGGCGCATGATGGAGGGAGGCCCGTTGGTTGACTGTGGCGTTCATCAAATTGATTTGATTCGATGGATGACCGGACTGGAGATCAAAAAATGGGAAGGTTTTGGGACATGGGTATCGGACTTTGAAGCGCCTGATCATGTGGTGGCTCAACTTCAACTCGAAAATGGCATCACTGCCTCAGTCGAAGTGAGCTTTACCTATGGGCATACTGCCAAAGAGCCAAGATCGGTTTTTACCTATGAAGTGATTGGAACCGGCGGGGTTGCTCGCTTTGACCGGGACGGTTATATCCTAGAGGCTCGAAATGGCGAGGGTATCCACCTCGGGCATGGGACCGGGGAGAAGAATTTCGAAGGAATGTACTGTCAGTTTGCCGAGTTTCTCCGGTCTGGCAATGCAGGAAATTTAGCCACTCCGCACGACGCAATGGTGGCGACCGAGATTGCGGTTGATTGTACAGATCAGGCTATTCGACGGCGATTTGCAAAGTAAGTTTGTTCCGCAGAATTGCCTACAGGTCAAAGTAAACTAGGCTCATGAGTGCATGGCTTTCGCCTGAACCATTTGGATGGGAAGACATTGTCGATGGAGCCTTGCGCGAAGATATCGGAACAGGAGATGTCTCGGCGTCGGCAATGCCGGAAGGGCGACTGGTTGATTGGTACATTGAAGCCCAGGGGGCAGGAGTGGTATGCGGTCTTGGAATCGTAGAATCCTTATTTGAGCCATCGTCTGAAGACGAACGTTTAGAGAGTTTTGCAAAGGATGGGAGTGTCGTAGCCTCAGGAGACGTTATCGCGCAGGGAAAAATGGATGCTCGGAACACTCTGCAGTTTGAGCGGACAGCCCTTAATTTTCTAATGCACCTTAGCGGGATTGCAACCGCCACCTCCCAATACGTGGCTTTAACAAAGGGCACTCGGGCTAAGATCGCCGATACCCGAAAGACTCTTCCTGGCCTCCGATTGCTCCAAAAGTATGCAGTGCGTTGCGGAGGTGGCTCAAACCACCGAATGGGTTTGTACGATGCCGTTATGATCAAGGACAATCATATTCGAGCAAACGGATCAATTGGTGCGGCAATGGCTGCCGTTCGAAACAGTGTAGGGCATTTGGTCAAAATCGAAGTTGAATGTGAGTCAGAAAGCCAAGTCATCGAAGCAATCGATGCGAAAGCCGACGTCATTATGTTGGACAACATGGCTCCGATCGAGATGGCGCGAATTGTTTCCGCTTATGCGGGTAAGGCAATCTTTGAAGCTAGCGGTGGCATTAATTTGACTACCGTCAGATCAGTTGCGGAGTCGGGAGTGGATATCATCTCGGTTGGCGCGATCACTCATTCGGTTGTCGCGCTGCCTTTTCATTTGGAACTTCGATGATTCTTAGCGGACCGATTACACATTATGTGCAAACTCAATCGACTCAGCATGAGGCGAAGCGGGCATTAGCGGGTGTTCACTGGACGACAGATCAGACGGACGGGAAGGGGCGGTTTGACCGCCAATGGTACTCGGAGCCTGGTCGATCATTAGCGGTATCCATTGCTTTGCCCGAGTATAAGGATTTTGCGAAGCCATATCTCATTGGTATGTGGATTTGCTTAGCATTGGCTCAAGAGTTTGACCTCAGAGTTCAATGGCCAAATGACTTGGTGATCGACCGAAAGAAGGTCTGTGGAGTGCTAACCGAAGTGATTGAAGGGATTCCAATTATTGGGTTGGGTATCAACGTTGGTTTAATGAATTTCCCCGCTGACATTGCTTACCGAGCATCAAGCCTAGCTAATGAGGGGCGACTGGTGGGTACTCCGGTTGAAGTTTTTGAGCGTGTAATACTCATGCTCGATGGATTGGGTCCGGTTCCGGAAACATGGGCAGAAATGGCCGAGAACTGGAACTTGATTGACGAGACGAAAGGCAAGATATTCAAGCTACAGGATGGTCGAATGGGCATTGCTGAAGGAGTTTCCAATCAAGCCGAGCTTATTTGGAACGATCACGGAACATTCGAAATGGTGACTTGCGCCGATGCCCTTTGGGGTTTCAATAGGGATTTTGAAACGAATTAGATAGGGGATTGGAGCGGGCAACCAGATTCGAACTGGCGACCTACTCCTTGGCAAGGAGTCGCTCTACCACTGAGCTATGCCCGCTCGTGGAATAGATATTATACCCATTCATTTTTTCAAATTGTCGGCTCAAACATGCAGGATTGGGCGTCTTTAATTTTGCATGACCCAAGAACTCGCTCAGCTTTCTCAAATCGTTTTTAGTGCTGGGCAAAATGCTTTGCTTCACAAAGAAGGTCGGACAATCGAGTTTAAGTCCGATGGATCCCACGTAACCAACGTTGACCGCGAAACAGAGTTACGTCTGAAAGCGGAATTGCAACCTGCATGGCCCGGCACGAATTGTTGGGGAGAAGAGTACGGATACGAGCCAATGGGCGACAATGGGTTATGGTTGATTGATCCAATTGATGGAACCACCAATTTTGCCCATGGATTGCCTCTGTGGGGCATTTCGGTGGCCCTCATGGACTCATCCGGCATTCGGCTTGGAGTCATTGCTTTACCAGAACTTTCGGTAATGCTTTGTGCAGAGCGGGGAAGTGGTGCTTTTTGGAATGGTAAAGCAATGCCCATGATTCCTCCGGGTGAGATTAAGACATCTTCCCTGGTCAGTGTCAATGAAAGGATAAAAGTTGGACTGCCAGGTAAACCAAGACTGAGTGGGGCTTTTGTGATTGATGGTGCTTTTACGGCTAAACAGTACTACCGAGCTCTCTTCGGGGTGAATGAGAAGCTTTATGACATTGCTGCATCCGTATTAGCCGCCCGTGAACTTGGGGCCCAAATCGCTTTCTTGGACGGTGAGCCGTTTAACGAGTTGGATTGGGGCACAGATCGAAAAATTGACCGTCCATGGGGAATCTTTCCAAAAGACAGCCAATTATTTTAGCTTGAGAAGTTGGGCAATGGCCGATCCAGACAAGTTGTCAGAAATATCTGAAGCGAAGTGCGAATAGCTAACTTCGCCGTCCGGCTCGATGCGAAAGACACCAGCCATCATCCATGGATCGTGTTTGAGGACTCCAAATTTGTGACCAGATTGCATCAATCGAATTGACTTCCGAGTGAGCGTAGGATTGAGAATCTGACCAAAACTGCCCCGACGCAGTCCAAATGCCTCATAAAGTAGTTTGTTTGGGTCAGAGATCAATGGCTGAGGGATTTCCATTTTTCGCTTAAAATCCAAAGCTTCTTGAATTCTTCCCATACAAACCAAAGCGATGTTTTCAGACTTGAATTCTCTGAGTTCGGCGATTTGCTCACGACAGAAGATGCATCCGAAGTGGCGCAGGAACACAAGTATTAACGGTTTGTCCTTATAAAAGTCCGAAAGATCTCGGGTTTCACCTGTTTCTAGAGTGACAACGGTTAGTGGCGCCTGCATCTCTATTTACTACGCACAATTTTCAGAGTCATCCAGTAATTCTCGCAAGGGTTTTATTCTTGAAGGGTGTTTTAACTTCTTCAGGCTCTTTTGTTCGATCTGACGAATCCTTTCTCTGGTCACATTGAAGTGTCTGGCAACCTCTTCCAGCGTCCTTGGTAATCCATCAACCAAGCCGAACCGAAGCATGATAACTTCCTTTTCTCGCTCAGTTAGAGTATCGAGAATTGATTCAATCTGACCACGAATGACGGTTCGAAACGCTGCATCCATCGGAGTTTCTTGGTCATTCTGCATGAATTCACCAAGAGCCATATCGTCGGTATCGCCAACGGGTGAATCGAGTGAAACTGTGCTTTGGGTTGCGCGATTAAAATCCTGGAGACGGTCAATGCTGATATTCATCTTGTTGGATAGCTCACCCAACGTGGCATCTCGACCTAGTTGTTGTTGCATTTGACCGGCGATTTTCATCATGCGGTTAACCGCTTCAAGGGTGTGAACGGGCACTCGAATGGTCCGGCCATGATCGCAAATAGCACGAGAAATACCTTGACGGATCCACCACGTAGCGTAGGTACTAAATCGAAATCCTCGCCCTGGATCATATTTCTCGACAGCACGGATCAAACCCATGTTGCCTTCTTGAATCAAATCCTGAATGGAAAGGCCCCTGCCTACATAGCGTTTGGCAATGCTGACAACTAAGCGAAGATTTGACTCTATCAGGAGTTTCTTGCAGTCTTCACATCCTCGACAAGCGTGGTTGGAAAGTTCAAATTCTTGTTCAGCTCGTAATAAGGCAATGCGACCTATTTTGCGGAACCACATGTGGACAGAATCTTCATACCCGTCCTCTAGCTCATCAAGACTTTCTTGAGGCTCTCCTGCTTCATCCACAAAGACAGGTTTTTGGCGCTCTAGATTCTCAATCGCAATCCTTCGCGCTGGACAGCGAATGAAATTTAATCCAATGACCGATGGTTCTCTGATCCCCTCGAGTTCCGACATAACGGCAATAAATCCATTACAAACTCTCGCAGAAGAATTCCGTAAGAATTTGTATTTTCATGTTACGAGATGTTTTCCCGATATAAACATCAAATTTGTACTTTCTTCGACAAATTTACGATTCTTCATCGATTTCATTGACGCCTTTGTGTCGTTTGAGTTTGAGGAAATAATCTCTTAAGGCTTCGTCATCTCCGGGGGAGATATTTGACTTGTCGAGGTCCAGCTCTCGTGATTTGGAGTGAGTCTCCAAATTCTTGATTGATTCGTCCACGTAGGCTTCGTTAAGCTCTTGCACTCCCGAATCAAATTCTAGGTCGGCAAAGAACTGTTGATTCTCTTCCGGAAGCTTTCCAATCCAACCTATTGCTAGTCCGGATGGCATTTTATCGTCAAAGTTTAATATCAAAGACTTACACAAATCAATAGCAGAAGGAGTGACAAAGAGTTTCGGACTAGAAATATAGGGCCAGACTTTGCTTCGGAAGGTTTCGTCGAAAAAGGCCTTTAACAACACCGCTTCGGCAGGCAAGATTGCCTTCATGCGCGTGGTGCTTTGCTTCGCTATTTCTGGTCGCTTCGTGTTAGTGTTCTTTCCTTTTTTGACTGTCCTCACTTCTCTTCGAAGGGCAGCTACTGCACTGGTTGGGCTCTTGATTGTCGGGTGTTTGCTTGCAAGGCGCAACAGATGCTTCTCGAGTTCCAGTTCGCTGGTCGCTTGAGCCAGGAGAGCCGGAATCTGCTCCCAAAACTCATCGCTTTCGATGCCAAGTTTGAACTCAAGCTGATGAATTTTGAAATCGAACGGCGTTTCAGACTTAGCGACGACTTCTCGGACTGCTTCTGGTCCTTTCGTTTTGAGGAGGGTGTCGGGATCGTCACCCTTGGGGAGAATAGCAATACGACAGGGAAATTCTGCTTCGGCAAAGAGCTCTATGGCTCTTTCGGCGGCCTTAAGTCCTGCCGCATCGCCGTCGTAGAGTATGGTTACCTTGTCGGCGAACCTTTTAAGCAGCTTGACTTGCCCTTCGGCCAATGCCGTTCCGCAACTAGCGACTGCTTCCATTACGCCTGCTCGGTGGCAAGCAATGACATCGAGATAGCCTTCGACCAGGATCGCATGACGACTCTTCATCATTTTATCCTTTGCCTTATGGATCCCGTAAAGAATCCGGCTCTTGTGATACAAAGGAGTGTCCGAGCTGTTTATGTACTTTGGATTGCCGTCTCCGATGATGCGTCCGCCGAAACCCACAAGATCTCCTCGTTCATCCCGGATAGGGAACATGACTCTTCCTCGAAACTTATCGCTAAAGCCTCCCGAGTTGTCCTTCTGGGTCAAGAAAAGCTGCTCGGCTGTTCCTAAGTGTTTTCCTTCTTTCTTGAGGTGTACCGCCAATGCTTCTCCAACTGAAGGGGCGTATCCAATTTCCCATTCATCCTGAACCTCTGGAGTGATTCCTCGATTATCCAAGTAAGCAAGGGAGTTTGAGTTCCTCTTGAGTTCGTTTCGAAAGAAGATCAATGCAGATTGCATTGTGGAGAGCTGGTTCTCTCGCTCTGATTTGTCGACTCTTGGTCCTTCAAAATTGTTAGAAAGAACCACACCGGCAAGATCCGCACAAAACTTAAGAGCTTCGCGGAACTCTAGTGCCTGGGTTTTCATCACCCATGTAAATGCGTCACCGGATTCACCACAGGACCAGCACTTGTATCGCCCGGTGGATGGGCTGACGTTAAAACTCGGGGTCTTGTCGTCGTGAAACGGACAGAGCCCCGAGTAATTTTTGCCAGATCGTTTTAGGCGAACTCGCTGAGAGACTAGCTCGACGATATCGAGTCTTCGTCTTATCTCATCGCGTTCATCATTCAACTTTTCCGTTTACTGCTTTCCAGCCGCAACAACGATTCCTGTAACTACATGAGATTTCTTCGTGCTGAGCTGTGAGAGCCTAAAGGCAACTCGATTACGGGTAAGGAACCGAATTGTAAAGTTATTACCGCTAATATCGTAGCCGTCTGGGTCAACTGTTGAGGTTGCATAGGACTTCATAACTTGTGAGAAGCTAGATCCAAAGCCAACGCCTCGTCGAGTTTTGATTCTTTGATTTTGCAAACCAATCGCTTCAATTTGAATGACCCGATTAAATTTGTCAACAACAAAACCTAACTTGCAACCATTGCGAACATAAGACCAGCGAGTGAAAACGGCAGATTCAGTTGCACCGTTTCCTGCACCACCAGCACCGCCACCGCTACCACCAGGGGCACCGCCACCGGCTGCACCAGCTGCGCTTGGAGGTCCTCCACGACCTTGGCTTTGACCTTGTCCAGGAGCTGGAGCAGAATCTCCTGCACCACCACTGAAACCGCCACTGCCCTTTTGCAAATCAGGAAGTGAGCCACCGAAGCCGCCACCGGGGATTAGGTCGCCAGGGATGAAATTCTCAGCACCACGTGCTGCTCCACCACCGCCGCCTCCGCCAGCTGATCCAGCTGCGCTAGGAGGTCCACCAAAGCCTCCAGGAGGGCCGCCTTGACCGCCGCCACCTGCACTATTTGCGCTACCGCCGACTGTCGTAATGCTATCTGGGTTACCGTAAAGCGAAATGACTCTCAAGCCGCTGTCAAACAATTTGACTCCGAGCAATCCTGTCTCTGGTCCGGAATATCCCCCCGATGATTTTTTCTTCTGTGGTGTGCCTGCATCAGCAATTGACGCGACAAAGACGGAAGAAAGTGCAATTACGGCTACTAATGTGAATCCTTTATTCAAACCTACCTGGCCTCCAAAAAAGACATTTATCCATGTCTATAGTTCGAAAGTATAGACGGTAAATCCATTCGTGGGGTTACCGCCTAGCAAAAAATTGTAAGAAAAGTGCGGATGCGAGGGGTACCCTGAGCGTAATTAAACTTTGGAGAAATAGCAAAATATAATGGCAGCCGACCTCGCAATTAACAACACAGCCGAATTTCAAGAGAAAGTTCTTGGATCTGACCTTCCAGTTCTGGTAGATTTCTGGGCTCCTTGGTGCGGTCCATGTCGAGCAATTGCTCCTGCAGTTGAAGAACTAGCGACAGAATATGCCGGGAAGGCAAGGGTTTTCAAGATTGATGTTGATCAGGTCGGAGAAGTAGCCCAAAACTATGGCGTCATGAGCATTCCTGCTCTTCTCGTCTTTAAGGGTGGCAAGGTTGTCGACAAGCAGGTTGGCGCTGGACCCAAGTCACAAATAGCCGCGTTGATCGACCGAGCGCTGTAAGCATTCGATCATAATAAGGACGTCCCGCAACTTGAAAGAGTGGCGGGACGTATTTGTGTAAGCCGATGCCAGACGAACCAATCCCGGAAGAAACTCAATCACAAGTTAATGCGGGTGTAGCCAGAGCGGGCGGCATCATGGTCTTCTCGCTCCTCATGAGTCGAGTCCTCGGAATTGTCCGAGATATGATCATCACCCAGCAGTTTGGGATGAACGCACATTCCGATGCTTACCGTCTGGCGTTCATGCTTCCAGATGTTCTCTTTTTCCTGATTTCAGGTGGAGCGTTGAGCTCGGCGTTCATCCCTGTGTTTAGCGAATACTGGCACACCAATCGTCCGAAAGAAGCTTGGAAGGTATTCAGTGGTGTTATGTGCACGATTTCATGCTTCCTTTTGGGATTCATTTTATTGTGTGGCTTTTTTGCAGAACCACTTTATCATCACTTGTTGGCGCGTGGCAAATCAGCCGATGTCATTGCCGAAATTGTGCCAATGAGTCGGATATTGCTGCCGGCACAGTTTGCCTTTTTCTTGGGTGGACTAATGCTTGGAACCCTTTATGTTCGAAAGGTCTTTGCAATTCCCGGCTTGGCACCCAACATCTATAATTTGGGAATTATTTTTGGTGCATTGGTCATTTCGCGGTTCTCATCGTTTCCATTTCAAGGCATTTGTTGGGGCGCGGCTGGTGGTGCGATCATCGGAAATTTGATCATTCCTTACCTTCAGATGAGAAAGTTGGGCATGCAATTTGAATTGAAATTCTACAGAGAGCATGAGGGAGTTAGAAAAGTCTTTAAGCTGATGCTTCCCGTAATCTTGGGTCTCTCATTGCCTGCCGTATTTGGAATGATCATGCAATCATTTGCCACTCATTTCCCCGACGGCACGAACTCAGTTTTGGACTTGAGTACCAAGCTAATGCAGGCTCCATTGGGAATTCTTGGACAATCGTTGGCGATTGCCGTATTTCCAGTCCTTACTCAATTCTTCACTCAGAACCGGATGGATATGTTCCGGAACCAGCTAGATCGAACGATGCGGACGGTCATTTATCTTACGGTTCCAATTTCGGTGCTTTTGGCTGTATTAGCTCCGCAGATAAGTTCTGGCTTGTATCTAAGCAAATTGGTCACCTATGATCAAACCCTGCAGATTGCTACGTGCCTGAGAATGTTTTGTATCGGTATTTGGGCTTGGTGCTTGCATCCGGTGTTGATGCGTGCCTTTTACTCAATGCAAGATACCAAGACTCCCGTAATCATCGGAACGGCAACAACTGGACTTTTTGTAATTCTACTTATGATAGGAATGCGGACTCCAATGGGATATTTTGCATTGCCTTTGGCAGGTTCTATTGCCCCCATACTGATGGTGTTCGCCCTTTGTTCGATCGCGGCTAAAAGAGTTGGTGGGATGGATTTTCCAGGTCTCTTTACAACTTTTGGCAAGTCTGCATTGGCTTCAATTTCGGTCGCGGCTATCTGTGCCTTAGTTTCTTTGACTCCGGTGGCCGGAATGATGATTGGACACAAAATTGTTACTTTATTGGTCACAGGGTTTGTGTTCTGTGTTGCGATGTGGGTTTATTACTTCATCACCAAGTGGCTCGACATGCCAGAGTGTGAGTATTTAGACCGGGTCATGAATAGAATCAACAGACGCAAATCGACTCCAAAGGTAGGCTAAGTCGTGTTGCCGCCTACCGAGCGATTTAGCGATCGGGTCACGGATTATGTCCGAGCCCGACCATCCTATCCAGAACAAGTCATCGGGTTGCTAGAAGAAAAGTGCGGGCTGGATTCGGATTCGTTTGTTGCTGATATTGGATGCGGCACTGGAATTTTCACCCAGCAATTGCTGAATATTGGGTGTTTGGTTGTAGGTATTGAGCCTAACGAGGCGATGCTTCAGGCGGCAATTGATAACCTTGGCGACCATGAGCAGTTCTTGGCGGTTAACGGTAGCGGAGAAAGCACCGGCTTAGCCGATCACTGCGTAGACCTTATAACCGTGGCGCAAGCGTTCCATTGGCTAAGTCCTTCGGAAGCCCGTCAAGAGTTTCACCGTATTTTAAAACCAAAAGGTTGGGTTGCTTTAGTCTGGAATGAGAGGAAGTCATCGGGCTCTCAATTTCTGGAAGGCTACGAAAAGGTCCTTAAGGACTTTGCTCCAGAATATTCGCAAGTTAAGCATCGAAACAATTCGGAAGGCGATATCTTGGCATGGTTTCAAAATCCAGACGCCAGGGTTCATGTGTACGAAAACAATCAATTGATTGACCTTAATGGGCTACTTGGGCGAGCATTTTCGTCGAGCTATGTGCCGGCTGCCGGCACGATGGGGAGAGAATTGATTGAGCAAGAACTGACGAACCTCTTTACTCGAACCAGTCAAAACGATTTGGTCTCGTTTGAATACGAGACCAAGGTGTTTATTGGTCAACTCACTTAAGC
>JBAXBU010000055.1:0-20991 GCA_037141835.1 Armatimonadota bacterium
CAAGATTTAGGGGGATTTCTAATTCGCGCGCAAGTGAATTGCCAGTTCCCAAAGGCAAAATTGACATCACAATATCGGTATCAACCAGTTGTCCAGCTGCGGCGCGGACTGAACCGTCGCCACCACCAATCCATATGTTCTTGATTCCTTCTTTCTTGGCACGGTTGATCGCTGCGAGCTGATCAGAAGGTTTTTTCGCAAGAACAATAAATTCAGCCACATTTCCTAGCTCGTTGTTAATAACATTCGTGAACTTTTTGCCACTCCTTGCCTTTTCATTGAGAATAACGGCAAATCGAGGCTTTGGTTCAGACATGGTCTATTGTGACACTTGATTTACTAAACCATGTGGGACTCGATTAGCCAGAGGTAAACCTCAAGTTTTGCCGATACGGATGTAAGCAAATCCGCACTAATTGCATCACCGACGTCAGCACACTTGTCAATACCTTTGTGAAGCCCATCAACCGCAGCACCGAGAGAAGTGAGGAGGCCATTGCAAGCAGTGGTACGGTTTAACAGACCAGTCGGAAACGCTTTGAGCCCAGTTCCTTTGGCTACCTTGGCAGGGGTCACGTCCATAACTGCACCAAGTTGTCTTGCCCGCTCGGCAACTTCATCAATTCCTTCTTCAATCGTTGCGGCTACTTCGTCGAGAAGTCGATGAATTGAAATAAAATCTGGATCTCGTAAATTCCAGTGGGCTAGTTTGACATGGCTCTTTAGTTCGGTCGCATCGTAAACGATTGGAAGCAGAATTGCGCTAACTTCGGACTTGATCGTATCGCTTAGTGGATTTCGGCTGTTTGTTTGCATAAGGCATTTCCTTGGAAGAGGCACCGCCCTTCCAACATAACTACGCCCCAATTCGAATCCTTAGTGCATGCTTAGGTTTTTTCGATTAAATCGGTAATCCTGCGCTTGGGTCAGCAGGAAAATGAGTCTTGCCTCTCAACATTCGACCTAAATTATCTACCACGCCAATATATCCGTTGCCCAGATTCGGTTGCATCAAACAGGTTCCGAGTCCGATAGCGCATCGTTTTCCGTCTCCTAGGTCAACGATTGCGACAGCGGCACCTTCCTTCAAGTTTATGGTCGTGCCTTGAAATGTTAGGATGTCACCATTAACGGCAAAACCGGCTTTTGCGCATAACTCCTTTAGCTTTGGCATGGTTGAAGGATGCCCAATCAGGAATTTGTTGTTCAAAGATTCAAGCTTTTGGTCTCCGATCGATTGGCCAAGAAGCTGCAGATATTCGGGATGACTTGAGTCGCGAACAATTTGAAACTCTGACGAGACTTCCGCAAATGAATTGAACTTCGGCGCGGGACCGGTCCTCAAGGCTCGGTGGTATGGGTCGAAGTAGACTTTGTTGGGACGAAAATCTGGCATTGCGATGGTGAAACGACCATCTTGATCAACGGTTTTTGTATCCAAGATTCGGACTTGCATTCCACCGCCTTTGTTCTCAAACCAAAGGTCAATTGGCATCCTGAATCGCTTACCGTTCCACTGTAATTTGCCTTCAAATTTGCCAGGCGAGTACTTGCCTCCTTCTAGAGTTACACTTGTAAATCCGGGCCTGCGAAACCAGTCGTCGAAGAAGTCTTTGAGTTGGTATTGGGAAAGGCGTCGCAGTACGACAGCCTCAAACTCTTCCCACTCGGCTGGCTCACCTTTGGGATGAATTCGAACCCATTCGTTCAAGCACTGCACAAAGTTTGTGGTTCCAACGAGTTGCTCTAGCATTGCTAAGACATCGGCTCCTTTTCCGTAACCCAAAGCTCCGCCGGCGGTTCCTGAAGCCACTCCTGAGTTCATCAAAGGAGCATCGTTGTATTCGTCATTGGTTAAGGAAACCGTTTGGAATGCTTCTCTGCGATCAAGAGCGTTGCCGATGGGAACTTCTCGCGAGAAATATCCGGACGACCAGACGGCGAAGCTTTCGTTCCAGAATGACCTTAGGTAGGTATTGGGCAGGATTCCACCCCACCAAGTATGGGATGGCTCGTGGGCGTCTTCCTCGGGTAGGCCTCCGCCATAGGTTGCGTAGGAATAAGCTTCAAGAGCTCCACCACCATACGCTGGGCTGTCGAGGGCGCCATAGGAGTCAAACGGAAACTTTCCGAAGTCCTTGTCAAAAAGTTTGATGATTGGGGCGTAAAGCTTTGGCTGTAACACCATTCGTTCAGTTGGAACTCGAGGGCTCCACATTTGGAGTTTCCTTCCCTCGAACATCTCTTCGACGTGGTTTGTCTTTAAGACTGTCAAGCTCCAGTAGATGGTTGGCATGTCAACTTTGAATAGCTCAGCGGGTTCTTTTACTTCTTTTTCTCGGCCTACGTAGTTTCCTTGGGCTACTACAGTCCAACCTTTGTCCGGTGGTACAACCGCGATTTCGTAAGTTGTGGGCATTCGGTTGACCATTGGGTACCAATAGTCATTGGTGAGAGTAGCGAGGCCAGGTGCGATTGATCCAGCATAGCCAGGCAGGTTCACTACTGCGGAGTACTCAATTTTGAAACCATGTGGGCCGGGAGATAGCTTTGGAATCATCACCAGCCCTCCAGATTGCTTGAACGGTAATGGCGTCGCACCTTCGGAAATAGAAATCATTTTATAGCAGGGTGAGAATCGAAGGGCATGGAACTTCTTGTCGTTCGCCGTCACTTCCGCTGAAACTTCATCCTGCAACTGGGCTTCCTTCTTATCGATACTGAATGACACTCGAACTTTGTGATGGCGAAGTCTTAGCCCATCTTTGGCTTGTTCATCGATGAACTTCAACTTTGCGCCGACTCTTTCAAACAGAAGTTCACCGATGTCTTGGGACGTCAGGGGAGTTGTGAAAACAACGAAGTTCCCTACTCCTGGCATCGACAGGTCTTCGGCTTTCCAACCATACTTTCCAACCTCATAGGAACCTCCTTTTAGGACGTTAAACTCGCTTCCGTCGCCCATCGAAAACTTTGAAAGTGAGGCAATATCCTTCTTCTTTGCGAGTCCACTGAGGACGTCTACGAAAGGTTGTTGGTGGAGGGCAAGCAAAAGTGCTATCTGAAACATGCTGGTTAAGTATCCTCTAAGTTGCGTCTTGGACGTTCAAACTGGTATCTTTTCTGTTCGAGTGGCGACATAGCTCAGTTGGTTAGAGCGAACGGTTCATACCCGTTAGGTCGATGGTTCGAGTCCATTTGTCGCTACCATTCCTTTTTTAGACGCGCCTGCGGGCTTCTTAGTTTAAATATTCTTCGATTAATTTGGCGTTAGCCGTTAGCCGTTGGCCGTTGGCCGTTAGCCGTTAGCCGTTAGCCGTTGGCCGTTGGCCGTTGGCCGTTGGCCGTTGGCCGTTGGCCGTTTCAAGTCAAAGACTTTTGAAGGGTATTTATACATTTGCCAGAACCGCAATCCCTGGCTTTCGATACTTCGTTCATAAGCCTTTCGAAGTGCGAGGGCGAGTGATTTTCAAGAGGGGTCGCTTCCCCACTTTCGCTGGGGCTCAGTTGGGCGGCGACGCCCTGGCCTCAGAAAAGACTGACATTAAGTCAGTCTTTTCCAAGGACTCTTCATATGCGATCCTACGGATTGAGGTGCCATATCGTCCTGATCCCGCAAGGTCTTACTGACCAGGGACTCGAATGCACCTAGAGGATGAAGCGGATTTCCATCGGTCCTACGAATGTAGCTCACAGAAAGACATTGGGGATTAGAAGTCCTTTCAACGAAGCAGGCTTCGAAGTACCAAAGCTAACGCTGGCGTTAGCACTCCCAAAGGGGCATTCCTAACTTAATATACTTCGTTGGGGCATAGTGTGCTGGGTGTTTGCAACTCGGTAAGATCCGGCATAAGCTCGCAGCTTTGTCCCGGCTCCGCTTTCCTCCCAAGCTCGGTGGGAACTTCGTCACATGGTCGCTTAAACCGGCCACCCCCAATTGAGATTTTTTTGCCGGGTTCACGAAGATGGCCCCCCGGGAGGCATTGGGGATCATATGTCTTCTCAACGAAGCTCCGATTCACTTCGTTCTTGGCTGCTTCGCAGCTCTCCTGCGGCGGAGTCTGCGACAGGCTTCGAAGTACAAAAGCTAACGCGGGCGTTAGCACTCCCACAGGGCTTTCCTAATTTGAAATGCTCCGCCCTTCTCTCGGCTCTTTAACTTCCATGATTCTCAGTTTTCCTGTTTTTTGGCTTCCCGTTTAACAAGCCACTTCATCACGGGTGCAGCAACGATTGACGTGATCAGGGACATGCCGACTAATAGTGAGTAAACGTCCTTGCCAATCACTTTGAATTGGAATCCAAGGCCAGCGATGATGATTCCGACTTCCCCACGCGGGACCATTCCCACGCCGACCATGGTTCGATCTTGCTTCGCTCCTAGCCAAGCACCCACAAATTTTCCGACAATTGCAAGAATCGAGATTAGGAGGAGACTTCCGATGGCAGGAAGGCTCTTGAATGCCATGATGTCGACGCTGAGACCCGCAGAAATAAAGAAGAATGGAACGATGAATTCGTTGAGATCGATGACCTTTTCGTGGATCCAATCTCGATAGTCGGTTTCGGCAAGCACCATTCCGACGAGGAAAGCGCCAATGATTGCGGCAAGACCCAGCATGTTGGATAGAACCGCGACTCCGATACAAAGGGCGATTGAGAGCGACCAAGGCGACAACGGACTCAATGGCTTGTCTAACATTTGACCTTTGGATTTCGCAAGGCGTCGCCCGACGGTTGCCATGATGAAGATAAAGCCAAGGGACTGGACAATGACGAGAGCGATTGCCAGTGGATTCACCCCTTTTCCGGTTGAAACGGAAGAAACGACGGACAAGACGAGCATTGCGAGGACATCGTCGATTACGGCCGCGCCAAGGATGACCTGGCTGTACTTCTTGTCGATGACTCCAAGCTCTTGGAGAACTTTGGCGGTAATTCCGGCGCTCGTAGCGATGAAAGCAGTTGCTACAAAGATTGATTCGGCGTTCGGTAGCCCCGAAAAGTGAGCCCAGCCAAACCCAACGATAAAAGGAATTATGACCCCAAGGACGGCAACGATCAGTGCTTCTTTACCGACTTTTCCGATCTTGGCAAACGGAGTTTCGAGTCCAACGCTGAACAGAAGAAAGGCAGCACCCAGTTCTCCGAGTTCGATGATAACTGGGGTTGATTCGGGAGCAATCCAGTTCAGAACTGATTTGCCAATGATGATTCCGCCAAATATTTGGCCGACCACGGACGGCATTTTGAGGCGCATGGCAATTTCGCCTCCAATTACAGCAGCAATGAAGGCAATAAAGATTGCCGTGAGAGCTGATGTATGTTCCATTGGTATTCCTTATAGTACGTTCAAACGGTCCCGTTAGATTCAAATAGCTGGCATTATGGGGGTTAGCAATGGTAATTCAAACTAGCCCAGTACGAAATGTTGGGTGTCCTAGAATTAGATTTGTGAGCTGTAAGTTCGTCTCAATCCCGCACGTATCTCTCTTCAATTTCAATTCCATTCCCCTTCATAAAGCTTCGAAACCCTTCATGAAACCATGTTTTGAACAGAAGAAGGCATGAACCATTAGCGGGAGAGATGGAGACATGTTTGTTGCTATCTTTTTGGATTGAAACGGACTTTCAGCCCTCTTGTTTGAACATGGCCCAACCCAGCATTGCATGCTGAGCTAATTTGAAACGCCCCTTCGGGGCTAAATGTGAGGATAAATGCTCTTGGATTCAATGTCTGTTTGAACCCAGAAATCAATCATCCAGGCAAACGCCCCTTCGGGGCTAAAAGACTGGACTAATACAATCGGATTCAATGTCTATTTGAACCACCATAACAAGCTTTTAGCCGTGCTCAAGGTACCGAAAGTACGAGACGAGAACCAGCCGACTGTTCTTAACATAGATAACGTTGGGTTAAGGCTTGGTTAACGGACAGTTAAGTCCCGGGACTAAATCCCATAATTTTGTTTGTGCGGATCGAAGTTTTCATTCCGTACCAGCGGTCACCCCATGAAAAAAGCATTTACTCTTATTGAACTTCTCGTAGTAATCGCGATTATTGCGATTCTTGCAGCAATCCTCTTCCCGGTTTTTGCCCAAGCTAAGGAAGCAGCAAAGAAAACCCAAGATCTTTCCAACGTTAAGCAAATTGGCACTTCCATGGCCATTTACTTGTCTGACAATGATGACGTCTATCCTTCGGCTTATTACTATAACAACGACGCAAGCAGCGCAGGCGGATACACCCACTGGTCAGGAATGATCATGCCATACGTCAAAAATCTTCAGATTTTTGTTTCTCCAACTGACGCAGTTGGTGGTCTTGCTCCAACTAACTATATTGGCAATAACCTCGGTTATGGTGCTCCAGGTGGACAAGGTCCACAGAACCCAGTTCAAGACAATCAAGCGCCTCGTCTTAGCTACACCGCAAATGCTGCAGTTATGCCACGAAAGCGACGAACTAGTGATCCATCGAACGTAGTTAGCGCAACCGCGGTTGATAGTACAGCCGGAACCATCCTGCTTGCTCCAATGACCGACGTTGTTCAGTGCATCGGTGATTCATCAGGTGCATCAGGTACAGCGTTCAAGTCTCACCGATCAACTAATGCGTTTATGAACACATTGACAACGGCCGGTCGATACGTTGGTGAAGTAGCTACTAGCGGTGGCGGAGACGTAGGAGCTGCTAGCTACTATGCAATCACCGAAGATCTCGCTCGAGGAGCGTTGACCGGTTGTAAGGCCACTCCATTAGGTACCCCTCACACATTCTCCCACTTGGCGTATACGCAACCAAGCCGATTTAACAAGGTTGGAAACGACATTATCGGCGGAAACGCAAACTACACATTTGCAGATACCCATGCGAAGAACCAGAAGCTTGCAGCTACCCTTAACACCAGAGCCTTTGCTTGGGGAGTTAAGAACTACGGCGGCGGCGGTGGCCAAATCGTAGACTCACTCGGTAACCCAGTTACCAGCAACTAACGACTGACCTCAACTTGGATCACTTCCTTATATGGAGTGATCCAAGTTTTCGACATTGCCGGTACTTCATACCGACAATGAAAACCCTTTGAATAGGGTGGTGAGTCAACAATTTCCTCCTTCCATGGCGTGGTCTTGCCTTCGTACGCTTAGCTTGAACCAACGATATATTGGAACCTTGGCAAACCAAGATCATCCACGAATTTAGTGCCGAGAAGTGTTGCACCTGCTGCCTTCAGTTCCTATAGAATGTCTCTGAATATAACCTCCCCAGGTTATTTGAACATTACCGACTGCAATCGTTCTGACATTGTCGAGGCGCGCTCCATAAATAGTTCGACAACTTTGTGGTTCGGAGCAGTTTCGTTGAGGGTTTCTTCGAAGAGGCCCAGCCATGTTTGAAAGTGCTGCGGCGTGGCTTCTTTTATACCAAGGTGAACCTGCATTGGCTTTCCGCCATAGGCCCCAGTTCGTAGCATTACCGAGCCCCAAAAGGTCTTCATTTTGATCAAATGGGGTTCCCATTGATCGCCGATTCGAGAACCAAAGATCGGTCCAAGCTCGGGGTTGGCGCGGACTTTGGTGTAAAACGTGTCAACTAGAATTGAGATGTACTCTTCGTTTATTCCAAGTGCACGAGCTTCATCTTGAAGACCAAGTCTAATTTGTTGGGCAAGATTAAAGGCATCGAGCGGATTCATCTTGTTTTGCTCAAGTTCTTCTTGACCGTTGTTGCTCATAGCGTCTTTTCTAATCTACTCTTCATCTGTTCGCCTAGTGGCTCATGGTAGGGATTTTTACTACAAAAGTGCTTAGGCGGTACACTGTAGTTGTTGTTGCCGAAAAGATCGGCACTCTCGCCAGAGATGCTTGCGAACTTCAATCCTGAAGCCTCTTGCTAAGCATCCGTTCATTGTTCACGCGATTGGCTTTTATGTGCTCCAGAAAAGGAGCGTTGGGTTGCATGGTTGTGGGTTCAGATTGTGGGAAAACAACCAAAACACGACATGCCAAAAAAGAACAATTCCGGCTCTGATCAGCCGAAGAAACAATCAAACTTTGCCCCAGGATTCAAGCCTAAGAAGGCTTGGACTCCACGCGGACCTAAATCTGGTGGCGGCAAAAAGGGCGGCAGCCATGATCAACGATTTGTGAAGCCGGTTCAACCAGAACCAACCATTGTCGAAGACACGACATTTGCCGAACTTGGCTTAATGCCAAGCACATTGAAGGCGCTTACTGACCTTGGATTTGAGGTTCCGACCCCGATTCAGGCACTTGGTATTCCCGTATTGCTCACGGGTTGCGATTTAATTGGATTAGCTCAGACAGGAACCGGCAAGACGGCGGCGTTTGGTCTTCCGCTTATCGAGAAGATGGATCCGTCGGATAATACGACTCAGGCGCTGATCCTGGCTCCAACTCGAGAACTTGCGATTCAGGTCGCGAAAGGTCTTCATGACTTTGCCAAATACGGTGGTTTGAAAGTTGTTCCGGTCTATGGTGGGCAGCCGATAGATCGTCAATTTCGCGCTTTGCGCTCTGGGGCTCATATTGTCGTCGGTACTCCGGGACGAGTCCTGGATCACCTGCGCCGAGGCTCTTTGCGTCTTGACGGCGTGAAGTTCTGCGTTTTGGATGAAGCCGATGAGATGATGGCGATGGGATTCACCGAGGACATGGAAGCAATTTTGTCTGAGCTTCCAGAAAGTCGTCAGTTGGCGTTCTTCTCGGCTACAATGGCACCAAGAGTCTTGGCGATTACCAGCAAATACCTTCGCAATCCCCAGCGGGTTGAGATTATTGCCAAGCAGCGAACGCTTGAAACGACAAACCAAACCTATTATGAAGTCGCACCAGGCAAGAAGCCAGAAGCGTTGGCTAGAGTTCTTGATATGGAGACTCCAGGTTCTACGATTGTCTTCTGCCGTACTCGGCTAGAAACGGCTGAATTGAGTGACTCGCTGCAACTTCGAGGTTACAATGCCGAGCCAATTCATGGCGATATGAGTCAGCAGGAGCGGGAGCGAGTGCTTCGGCGGTTTAGAGATGGCTTAGCTGATTTGTTGGTCGCTACGGACGTTGCGGCCCGTGGTCTTGATATTGATAGCGTCACACACGTCATCAACTATGACGTTCCGTTTGATGCTGAGCAATACATTCACCGAATTGGTCGGACAGGTCGGGCGGGGCGAACTGGGGACGCAATAACCTTGGTTTATCATCGTGAACGACGTCAACTTGCGAACATCGAGCGAATGATTGGCTCTCGGATTGAGGCGGCTCGGATTCCGACAGTTGCTGATATTGCTTCTCGTCGACAAGAAGCGTTTGTTGAATCTCTTCGAGAAGTCTTGGCGACAGGAGAGTTTGAGAACATGCTTCCTGCAGTCAGTGAACTTTCGGAGCAATATGATGCTCTTGAAGTTGCAGCGGCGGCAATGCAAATGCTTTGGAAGGAGCGTCATCAGAGCGATCATCAGGATGCCGAACAAGAGTCATTTGCCGATCTGGAGCAACCAGAGACTGGTATGGTGCGGATTTTTGTTGGGATGGGAAGGCAGGATGGTCTACGACCGGGTGACTTAGTTGGTGCTATTGCAGGAGAATCGGGTCTTGCTGCGAGTCAGATAGGCGTCATTGATCTGCTCGATCGAACTGCTTTTGTTGAAGTTCCTGCTTCGGAAGGAAAACGGGTTGTCGATGCCTTGAGCAATACGACTCTTCGAAACCGAAAGGTCAAGGTTCAGCTAGCTCAACCAGCGTTTGGCGGAGACCAAGAACCACGAAGAGAGTATCGAGCACCTCGGGACAGCGGTGGATTCAATCGGTCGCGCGATGGCGGTGGCAACAACAATCCTCGTGACTACGGCCGTCGTCGCTAACCGAGCCAGTTCTCAAACTGGAAATGGTTCGTCCCCCAATCAGGTTGAATTGGGGGTTCGAGATTTTTCCAGGTCGTTGGTGTTTTGCAGGGCGATATCCCTTTTCAATTTGTGAATATGAACCAGGACCTTGACTTAAGTGGCTGGCTAATACTTAAGCGGATTTTGCCAAAGTCGATTCAATATTCTCCAACCACAAATTAGGCCATTTGGAGGAACAAGTACTCCAATCAACATTAGGTGACACGATTGCAAGCGGTTTGAAATGCCGGTCAATTTGCGATGACTCAAAAAAACTTGAAGTATTTTGTGAACTATGATAGGATTAGCTTGTTCAGTGCTTTGCGTTTTTTCGCGGCGGGACTTGGAGAACTTATCAAATGAAACTACTAACTGTATTAGCATTGGGAACGATTGCGGCGTCATCATTCGCAACTGACCTACTTTGGACGGGAGACACCACCGGTTCCCCGACGTACAATCGACTTACAACCCTTACTACCTTGTCGGGAGTTGGAACCGCGGTTCACTATCATGTGACTGAATTCAACGTCACTGTAACTGGCAACTATGTTATGGAAGCCCTTTCTAGTGGATGGGATCCTTACATTTTCATCTACACCGGTAGCTTTAATCCTGCGACCCCACTCGTCAATATCCAGAATGGCGATGATGACTATGCGGGTGCATTTTCAGTTATTTCCGGAACGGCTACCAGCCTTACCGCGAGCCGAATGGCGCTTGGAGAAACCACGAACTATAGCAACGTTGCTGGAACCATGTTCACTGCAGGTACAAGCTATTTTGCGGTAGTTACGGGTTTTGGAAATGCAGACTTCGGCACATTCAGCGCTGGCGTTGGAGGAGGTCCTGGTAATGTCCTTCGAGGCTCTGCTGTTCCTGAACCTGCTTCGTTTGCGGTTCTTGGATTAGGTGCTTTGGCACTTGTTCGACGACGACGACGTAACTAGTTAGGTTTTGTAGTTGGTAAATGATGCCCTCTTGAGATTTCAAGAGGGCATCTTTGTTAGGGGACACCTATGACATTGAATTAGAAGTCATTCAAGAATGAAAGGACTTCGGGATCCTTTTGCGGATCCCAGTCGGACAAGTATCCAACGCCTTTAAGATTCGAAGCAATTGTCCAAATGAGATTGTCATCAAGTTCATTAGCAACATTGGAATCAATGTTGATCAGGCACCAATAAAGGCGCGCCACAATTGCCATTTTAGGAATTGGGAAAGTTGGAGTTTGTGATGTGCCCCAGAAAATGATTTTGACCGCCGAGTGCCAATATTCCATCTTTGACTTATCAGAGAGGACAAGCAGGCAATCTGCAATTATTTGCGACCAACCGTCGGATTGCGCTTGAGCCTTGACGGCACCTACCATGTCAAAGTCTTCATCGACAGATTCCCTTTCAATCGTCAAAAATGTTTTGTTCATTGAATTCTTCGCACTATAAAAACGAAAAGATGCATCAGCAAGAACCAGTGTTTAAAATTATAACTAATTGTTCAGATACGTTTAAATTTGGTGCCCAGGAAAGGACTTCTCTATTCCCCTTAGGCTCCTTGTGGTTGCTTCGCAACTCTCCTCGCAGGCTCGGCGGGATTTCGCTCCGGCAATTCCTTGGCGTAAAGGGCTTATTCCGGCAAGTCGCTTAACTTCTCGTCCTTTCCAAATCCATGAAACTTCCTTGCAGGAGAAAGCTGGTGCCCAGGAAAGGACTCGAACCTTCACATCATTGCTGACACTAATACCTGAAACTAGCGCGTCTACCAATTTCGCCACCTGGGCAGGGGAGACAAAAATATACCTGGATTTGATACTTTCTCAAGATAACCAATAGATTTTTCGCCGAAACTTGCCAATCATTTCACTTGGGGATTCTTCTCCAAAATGGGTTATTAGGTTTATGGTTCTCACCGGCGAGCATTTTTTACAAGAAGGGTTGATTTCCAGCGATCAACTAACCCTAGCCATAACCAAACAACGAGAACTTGATAACAAGGAGTCCTTGGCTCGCATCCTTGTCCAAATGGGATTTATCAGCGAACGGGATAGAGTCCGTTGCCTTGGAAAAGTTTGGGGTGTACCCTTTGCAGACATCAATGAAGTGATGCCTCAGGCCGAAGCGCTCGAACTCCTCAGTCCTCAAAACGCCCGCAAATTTAAATCGCTACCAATCGAACGACACGGCAATAGAATCATTGTCGCAATGGTCAACCCATTAGACATCTTTGCGATTGACGAAATACGGCTTATAACTGGGCTTGACGTAGAGCCCATGATTGTCATCGAAGAGGACTTGCACGGAGCCCTCCAACAATACTATCGCAGCGAAGGCGAGGTACTTGCTGGCGTTATTCGAGACTTTGATGGTGGTGAGCTTAACATTGTCGCTCAGACCGATGATGAAGAAGAACAGGAAGCCGACGATGCACCGATTATTCGACTTGCAAACCTGATCATTAGCCAAGCGGTTATTGACAAGGCTTCTGATATCCACATTGAACCGCAAAAGGACGGTCTCCGAGTTCGCTATCGTATTGATGGCGTCTTGATGGAAGGCATGAACCTTCCGAAAAAGGTTTCGGCTGCTCTGGCTAGTCGCTTTAAGATTATTGCGAATATGGATATTGCGGAGAAGCGGAGTCCACAGGATAACCGAATCTCAATGACGGTTTCCGGAAAAGAATTTGACTTCCGAGTCAGTACATTACCTTGCGTATTTGGTGAGAAGATTGTTATGCGGGTTCTGGATAAGGGCAGCATTAAGGTCGGTCTCAACAAGCTTGGACTCCTTGAAAACAACCTCATGATGATTGAGGACATGTGTACCAAGACTTACGGAATTATCCTCGTTACTGGGCCAACGGGTTCAGGAAAATCAACAACTCTCTATTCGATTCTTAACCACATCAACACGGGTGACAATAACATCATTACAATTGAGGACCCGGTTGAATATGAACTCAGCGGTATCAACCAGTGCGGTGTTAATGTTCGAGCGGGCATGACTTTTGCGGCCGGACTTCGTTCAATGCTTCGACAAGATCCTGACGTGATCATGGTTGGTGAAATGCGAGATAATGAGACAGCTACCATTGCGATGGAAGCTGCACTTACCGGTCACCTTGTTCTCTCAACCCTTCACACCAACGATGCCCCTTCGGCTCCTACGCGGTTGATTGACATGGGTGTTGAACCATTTTTGATTTCATCTTCTGTTATCGGCATCCTTGCCCAGCGGCTTATGCGAGTTACTTGTTCAAACTGCAAAGAGCCTTATCAAGTCAAAAAGACTGACGTTATTCGATTTGGCTTTGAACTTCCAAAGCAAATCATGGACAACGGCTCAGAGACGATCACGCTCTACCGAGGTGCTGGCTGCGACAAGTGCAAGAAATCTGGTTACAAAGGACGAACTGGAATTCACGAATTGATGCTAGTGACGGATGAACTTCGAGACATGATCTTGAAGCACGAACCTTCTCACTTGCTCCGTATTGCTGCCGTAAAGAACGGGATGCAGACTCTGCAAGATGACGCCTTGGCAAAGGTGCTTTTAGGCATAACGACAATTGATGAAGTAGTCCGAGTTATCTATGCGTAAGTAATTTGCGCTGCAATGTGGAAAAAGTATAGGAAAGGTTTGGAAATTTGGTGGGTGAAATGAGCGAAGAATTTAATTGGAAGCAGTTCTTGAAAGATGATGGCGATATGACGCCTTTGACCGAAGAGGGTGCTATCGTTGACCCAAGGACCGGTCAAATGGTCGAGCAACCATACAACCGGCGCAAGCTGGATATGGTCAATCCAAATGCATCGCAAGAGCTTGCTGATAGTGTGATCGAACAGCCCAGATTTGAGAACATCTCGGATCGAGAAGTCGTCGGATACGCTGCAAGTGAACTAAAAAGTGTTTCCGACTTCCATATTGATGATGTTCTTCGAATGGCTATTGAAAAGAAGGCTTCGGATATTCACTTAACCGTTGGACTTCCTCCGATGATTCGTCTTGATGGTGAAATCATGGCACTTCCATTTCATCCGATGACACCCAAGGATTCGAGACGACTTGTTTATGATACGTTGTCGAACGACCAATTGGAGAAATTTGAAACGAAACATGAGCTCGACTTTGGATACTCAGTCAAGGACCTTGGTCGATTCCGATTTAATGTCTATATGCAAAGAGGATCGGTTGCGGGTGCACTTCGTGTAATTCCAACAAAGATTCCGGCATTTGAATCCCTAGGATTACCGCATGTGGTGCGAGAAATGTCTAAGCGAACGTCTGGCTTAATCCTCGTTACAGGACCAACTGGCTCTGGTAAAACCACGACAATTGCCTCGATGATCGACGATTTGAACGAAAATCTTGCGGCTCACATCTTAACGATTGAGGATCCGGTTGAGTACATCCATCGACACAAGCGATGTATGGTTAATCAACGAGAGCTCCATCTAGATACTTATTCCTTGCATGATGCTCTTCGAGCCGTCCTTCGTGAGGACCCAGACATTATTCTCGTTGGTGAGTTGCGAGACCTTGAAACTATTGAGGCCGCGTTAACTCTCGCCGAAACCGGACACCTTGTTTTCGGAACACTTCACACAAGAAATGCTCCAGCGAGTGTTGACCGAATCGTTGACGTTTTTCCGAGTGATCAACAAGATCAAATCCGGGTTTTGCTTGGCAATACCCTGGAGGGAATTGTTGCCCAACAGCTATTGCCGAAACTAGGTGGTGGCCGGGTCGCATCTATCGAAGTCATGTTAGGCTCCTCGGCAATTAAGAACCTCATTCGTGAAGGAAAGACACACCAAATGTACTCAATCATTGAAATGTCCGGGGCATCGGGCATGCAGACTATGGACAGATCCCTCTCTGATCTTTATCGAGCTGGGATTGTATCCTTCGATGAGTGCCTTATGCGTGCTATTGACAAAGACACTTTTGCTAGGCTAGCCAAGGGCGTAGCCGCTTAACAAAACTGGAACGGTTTCAACACCACTTATTTGGCGCAGGATTTTTGATCTTGCGCCATTTGTGTTTTGGAGTGGGCAACACGGGTATAAGTGTCAGATATGCAAGAGGTTGCTTCCGAATCACCCAAGAACAGATATCAACAGATACCGCTGTACATAAAAATTGTTGTAGCCCTGGTACTAGGAGCTGTTTTAGGTGTATTTGGTAAGAACCTTGGTGTCGATGCAACCAAACTCAAATGGGTTTCCGATTTGGTTCTTAGGATGTTACGGCTCCTTGCAACACCCCTCATTTTCAGCGCGATTTTAGGGAGCATCATCACGGCAAATGTCTCGCGAAAGAAGGCGGGGCGGCTTATGTGGCTACTTGCCAGCAACTCAGTTGTCGCAATTTTGGTTGGTTTGCTCGTAGCAAACATTCTCAAACCCGGTGAGCATTTGAGGATGGCTGCAGATTCGGCTTTGTCGCCCGGGGGAACCTTGGCAGCAAAGGAGCCATACAATATTTGGAATCATCTTTTTGAAAGCATTCCAACGAATTTCTTTACTCCGTTCGTTGAGAACAATATGATCAGCATCATAATTCTTGCGATCGTTATTGGGATGGCGATGCGCATTTTGTTTAACAGCAAAGATGAGCAGATGGTTAAGAACATGAATTCGTTTCAAAACGTCTTCAATGCTATTTTTCAAATCATGATCACCATCCTCAAATGGGTCTTTGAACTTGTGCCGCTGGCTGTATTCGCGGTGGTTGCAGCGGTGGTTGCCAAAGAAGGACTTGGTTCGCTGTTATCCATGGGCTATTGGGTTATTTCTGTTGTCCTCGCCCTTGCGCTTATGCTTGTGTTTTACGTAGTTCGATTGAGCGTTTCTTCAAAGGTCAGTCCCGTTCAGTTTTTGAAAGGCGGTAGCGATGCATTTGTCATGGCATTTTCCACGGCTTCATCGGCGGCAACCTTACCGGTGACTTATCGGTGCGCAACCGATAAGCTCAACATTAAGCCTGAAAACGCTAATTTGGGAATTATGGTGGGCGGAACGTTTAACCACGACGGAACCGCGCTTTATGAAGCAATGGCGGCACTTTTCATCGCCCAACGCCTCGGTATGCATTTGCCAATTCAACAGCAAGTTGTGGTGGTAGGCATGTCGATGATTGCCAGTGTTGGTGCGGCGGGAATCCCGAATGCCGGCTTGGTTACCATGATTGCAGTATTCATGGCGGTTGGCTTACCAATTGAGTTTATTCCTTTCTTGCTTACCGTTGATTGGTTCCTAGACCGATGTCGAACAACCATCAATGTCATGGGAGACATGGCATCTACGTGTATTTTGGACGCGAAAGACTAAGAAGGAAGCCGTCAGCTGTTGGTCGTTGACCGAAAAGTGAGTTATCCCTTAGGATCGTTAATAAGGGGGACCCTTTCAAGTTCGACTCGGTAGAGTTGGCCGTTTCGGGACATGGCAAGTTTTACTTTCGAACCTGCCTTCCCTTCCAGTTTGTCTCTCATCCGTTCGAAGCCAATGTTTAGTGCCTCGTCGGAATCGACTGAAAGGAGCAAATCTCCTCGCTTTACTCCACCTTTATCTGCGGGGCTACCATCTTGAACTCGATTGACGATATAGCCTTTCTTTCCATTGTCGTAGAAGGCACTTATTCCGGTTCCGGCTGGTTCCTCTTCATGAAATTTCCCAGTGAAGTTTTCTAGCCAGACTCGTCGTCGTTCGTAGTCAATGATGATGTTGAAGTTTTTCAGGAATCCAAATCCTATCGTCCCGTCTGAGTCGGCGGAACCGGCGGGAAGGTCAATAATATCCCAAACGGACGTTTCTACCGGCACGCCAAAGATCGATAGTTTTGGCATTCGGATGTACCAAGATTCAACCGGTCCCGAGGCTACGGATGCCATGGTCATGAATTTTGGCTTTTGAGCGATTGGCCAAATTCCTACTCGGTCGAGAACATCCCGGTGAGTCGTCCCATAAAACGAGTTTCCGGTATCTAGAGCAAGGATCATTGACTTGCCGCCTTCGGTTTTGACTCGCATTGTTAAAGCATTAAGGCCAGTTGGAAGGAGGCTCGTCAAAAACGTTCTCTTGTTGTCCGGCACTCTTTTTGTGATGTCAAATGACTTTGGATAAAAAATGAATTTTCCTCTTTGGAAGTTTATTTCGGTAATCGTGTTTTGGATGACGGACAATCCCATGATGCCGTCGCAGTGGGTACCGTAAGACTCGGAATAGCCTTCGCTGGACCGCATGACTGAGGTCGATGATTCGTCTACTGGAATTGACAATTCACCAAGTTTTAATGACTTAATCTTGACTGTGTCGGCTTGAAATGAACCCACAAAGTCATTAAGGGTGATTTTGCCGTCAGCTTTCCCAAGATTAATCGCGTCGGAGATAACGGTCCAACCACCAAACCCAGTATCAAACATGAGCGACACTTTCTTACCATTAACGACGGCATCCACGATCAATGCGTGGTCCGTCATTTTGAAAGCGTATTCGGTTGTTGCCTGAACGTTCTTAGGTGCCTCGAAAGATTTCGAGTTCAAAAGGAGCATCAAAGAAAGCGCAGTCGTCATGTTTCAAATAAGATAACGCATAACGACTGCGAAAGGTGCGCCTATTTTCTTCCTAAAAGGATATAAAGTGGCTGAGTAATAAAGCTCAAGCCACAACATGAACATGGAATGTGGGCTATAAGCCAAAGGAAATTTCCTTTTCGATGGATGATATCCATGATTGTCCAAACCAAATTGAGGCCCAAAACTGCATAGCCCAAAATCTGCATCATTGGATTTTGCATGGATTGCATGACCTCTTGCATTTTCGCCTGATCTTTGGATGCGCTCATGAATTCTCCCCAGTGCGAAACAACACCAACTATCGAGAGGGCAAACAAACCAGCGCTGAATGCAGCAAGGAGCCAACCAATCATCACCCACTTGGAACCCATGGATTTTACGAAAGCGATACCTTCGTTTGCAGGTTCAAAACCAGCCATTGATTCTCGTGGATAGCTGACTCCTCCCTGCATCTGAGGCTGTTCGGGACCCATCCTAGAAACAAGTTCTTTGGTTCCCTCATGATTCGGATCGAGGTTAAGTGCTTCGGCGGCAAGGGTTCTAGCTTGGCCAACATTGCCTGTATTGAATTCATGGACTGCCGCATTAAACCTTGCTTTTACGTTGGTCGGAGACAGCCGGATAGCTGCCGCAAAGGCTTCACTAGCATCTCGTGAGTTATTCATTTGAGACAGTGAAATAGCCTCGATGAGCTTCGCATCGCCGTTGTTTGGGTCGGTTACTAGGATGTTTCTAGCTCGTTCAAGAGCTTCACTGAAGTTCCCAGCATTGATGAAATCGGTTGCTTGTTGAAGCATAGAATTTTGGTCTTCGCTCATTTACTTGCGATTCTACTTCGAGAAGCGATAATTTAGCTTCTATTTTCTGTATACTTTCGGCACTCGAATCGTTAGCTTATAGTTAACATTAGTGAAGGTGAAACCAGTGAAAATCGGGGGAAGCAATCTTAATCTAATCGCGCTCGGACTTGTCGTCTCGGGCATTCTCGTCGGATGTGGTGACAGTAGTGGAAGCAATTCTGCGACTCCAACACCAACGCCAGATAAAAACGCTGCGGGTGGAACCACTCCAACAGCAGGAACTCGAAAGGCTCCAACTGCTGAAGGTAACAAGGCAGAAGGCGATACCATCAAAATCGCAGTTGTCACCAGTATCTCTGGCGAAAACAAGCCATGGGGTACCGATCAGCTCGAAGGTTGCAAACTGGCTGCCGATGAAGTCAACAAAGCTGGCGGCATCAACGGTAAGAAGATCGAAATTGTTGAAGGCGACACGGCTTCAAAGCCTGACCAAGCCAAACTTGCTGCTGAGAAGGTTCTCAGTACAAACGTAATTGGCATCGTTGGAGAGGTTTCCAGCGGAAACACTATTCAGATCGCAAAGTCTGCATTTGACAAGGGCGTTCCAGTTGTAGCAGTTGGTGCAACGAAGACAACCCTTACTGACGAAGGCGCTCACGTTTTCAGAGTTTGCTACACAGATGCTTTCCAAGGTCCAGCTATGGCTCGATTTGCATTTGAGAAGTTGAACAAAAAGAAAGTAGCCATCCTTACGGATAACGCACTTCCGTACTCACAAGGTTTGAGCGAGAGCTTCCGAGCCGAATTTACAAAGCTTGGCGGAGAAATTGTTGCCGATGAGAAGTATGAGTCAGGTTCAAAGCAAGGAACCGACTATAACGGCGTTCTAACTAACATTGCTAAGAAAGCTCCTGAAGCATTGTTCATGAGCGGCTACTTCACCGAGGTCGGCCCGATTGCTAAGCAAGCTCGAGCTGCTGGAATTACTGCGGTATTCCTTGGTGGCGACGGTTGGGACAGCGATACAATCCTTACTGGCGGCGGCGACGCTATCCTTGGCGGATTCTTTGCCAATCACTATAACAACCTTGATCCAAGTCCAGAAGTCCAAGGCTTTTTGACCAAGTGGAAGGCGGCTCATGGCGGCGCAGAACCATCAACAACGATGGGTGCTCTAGGCTACGATGCAATGGCCCTAACAATTGATGCCCTTAAGCGAGCAAAATCAATGGATTCAAAATCATTGATGGCTGCACTAGAGGACACCGTTGACTTCAAGGGAGTTTCTGGAACAATTACCCTCAAGGGAATGAACGGCAACCCGCCTAAGAAACTCATCGTTGTTGAAGTAACTAAGAAGAACGGTTCAAACTGGCAAAAGTTTGCAACCAGCTACACTCCCGATCAAATCAAATAGTGACACACCTGTTCACCACACCAATGGCAGCGTTAGACTTTACAACGCTGCCACAGCAACTCGTGAATGGCTTCCTTTTGGGAGCCATCTACGCGCTAGTAGCCCTCGGTTATACGATGGTTTACGGCGTTCTTAAGCTTATTAACTTCGCCCATGGAGAAGTTTTTATGCTGGGTTCGTACGGCGCTATGTTCGCATCTTGGATGCTTGGCTTTGGTCCAGGTGGCAATGATGCCAGCACTGGCTCTTGGGTCACGCTTCTTTTGATGCTGCTTGCCGCAATGGTGGTCAGTGGTTCAGCAGGATTCTTGATCGAAAGATTTGCTTACCGACCGATCCGGAATCACCCGCGAATTGCTTCTTTGATTACGGCAATTGGTCTTTCGTTGCTCCTGCAATATGGTGGGCAGGCATTTCTTCTTGAGGGAAAGAAGCAAGCGATTACTTCCAAAGTAAATCCGTTCACGAACGACTTTGTTTTTGACCTGAAGAAGCCAGACATGAGCAAAGTTCAACAAGCCGCGGCGTTACAGCCGGAAGTTGATACCGCACAAAAGCTCTTTGATGAGAGGCTCAAGACTTCTGAACCCGGTGGTCGATTTAATTTGACTCCTGAAGGGGACAAGCTTAATAAGGCCTTAGCCTCGATGAAGGAAAAACAAGATGCGTTGATCAAGGAATCTAACGCAAGTGCAGTTTCGATCCACCTCCCTAAAGGAAAATTGATCATGCTGATCACGACGATTGGCTTTATGATTGGTCTTTGGTACCTCGTCATGAAGACAAGGATGGGACGGGCAATGCGGGCAGTTTCGGTTGACTTTAATGCTTCATCGCTGATGGGAATCAATCTGAATACGGTCATTACTTTCACCTTTATTTTGGGTTCTGTTCTGGCTGGCGCCGGTGCCATGATGTATTCGACTTTTCAAAGTGCGCCAATCGATCCGTTCTCCGGAATGGCACCAGGTGTAAAGGCATTCGTCGCAGCGGTCCTCGGTGGAATTGGAAATATTCCTGGTGCCGTGCTTGGTGCCATTCTCATGGGTATTGCCGAGAACCTGGTTACGTGGGCAGGCTACTCAAGCTATCGTGATGCAATCGCCTTCGTTATTCTCATCGCAGTTCTCTTGTTCCGACCGGGTGGATTGCTCGGATCAAATAAGGTGGAGAAGGTTTGAAAGAATTTCAGTTTAGCAAGTGGTTTTCGGTACGAATTATCAGCTTTGCAATCGTTTTGATTGCCTGCTTCCTGCTTGATCGTTTGGTTCAGGGATCGTACTCGCGGTTTCTATTC
>JBAXBU010000056.1:0-20383 GCA_037141835.1 Armatimonadota bacterium
GTGCGGGGCGAGTCATGTCGCGATCTACCGCTAAGGGCAAGCGCGGTCAAGATGGAGCGATCTCGAAAGTAGACATGAGCCGCTGGATCAAGCGGATGAACGTTTCGCTTCGAGGTGCAGATGTGGACGAGGCGCCGCAGTGTTACAAGCGGTTGCATCGGGTTCTGGAGCATCATGCGGAGACGGTTCGGGTTCTGCACACGCTGACTCCGCTTGGAGTCGCGATGGCAGGCGGCAACGTGCTCGATCCTTATAAAGACTAGTTGGGAAGCCCGGTCCCGATTCGGCGGAGCCTCCCGGGATGTCGCCGAGACGACAGAAGCGAAGGAAGCTTTCAGCTTCTAGCTATTAGCAAAAATTGGGAAGTTGATAGACGGGCACCAACTTCCCTCTTGCTTTACCAGCCACCTTTGTTTCGCGGATCCCACTGACTCTTCGGTGGTTCAAACTGGTTCTTCGGTCGATCGATAACGTACTCGCTTTTGATCACTCGTGGTGCAGGTCTCTTGCCTTTTGGCGTTGGCCACTTGAGATTTAAGTATTGCTCTAACCCAACTGGACAATCCAGTCTATAGGGATTTGAGAGCCAACCGTTGATTGCACTGAATAGCCGCTCCTGATTCGGTTTACTGCTTCGCTTATAGAGGGCATCAGCAATCGCTTCAGTAGTGTATGCATCGCGGGTTGCAAACGCAAGATAATTCACTTGAGGTTGAGAATAATTTAAGTAATCGATGACATCTCGACCCTCTTGATCCTTTTGTTCCAGTAGTGGCTTCGTGCTGAGTAGCCGATCAAAGATTCGATTCCAACCAGCCTCCGCCGCCAGCATCAAAGGAGTCTGGCCAAATCGGTTCGCTTTTTGGCTCATCAACTTGTGTTTCTCTAAATTATCATAGGCACTCATTGCTTGTTCTTGACTAAGGAATGGGTGTGACAGCAATAGTCGATTTAGAATCGTGTTCATATCTTCGTCAAGCAACGACTGAGAGACTATCTGTGGGTCAAAAGTGGCTGAGGCAGTAATTGTCCCGTTTTTTCCAGCAATAGTCTTCCATTGGACCAAACTGCTCAAATTTTCATAGGCCGCAGTATGGCGAGGATGAGCAACCATTTGATATATCGGCGAACTGATATATTGCAGGATATAAAGGCCATGATGATCGAGGCACTCCTTTTTGAACCGATCGAACTTTGATTGGTCCTTGGTTACAGCCTCGAACGGCAAAGGGTCCAACCGTTTCACGATCTGATCTAGTCGCTGTTGCAAGGTTGCCTGGGCTGATCCCAATATTAGAAGAGTTGCAGCAACCATAGAGGAATATTACATCACCTTTGTTTGATACGCAAGGTCGTCAAGGGCAAGTTGCTCGATTCAAAGGTTTTCAGGCAAACAGCCTGTTGCCAAGGTAGTCGTAAACTATCGAGAAGATATTGCTTATTTATGTAAAGGTTCAGGCAAAAAACCCTGTGTTCAACTTAACCGCGAAGTTATCCACAACAAATGTGGAAAACTTCGCGATACTTTTCTTGCATAACGATTATAAATATCGTATAGTTAACTTGTCTCCAGTGAAGAGCGCAAGCAAATCACAAACGGAGGCAAAACGCAATCAGCGCCGAGCTTCGGCAAAGCGCAGAAAGCAAAACGACTTGACGGTGATTAGCTTAGGCTAGTCACCTGAAAGGTCAAGTCTAGCTAGCACCGAGCTTCGGCAAAGTGCGAAGTAAACAAAAACCTGGGATCCCGTTGGAGTGGCTGCAAAGCAACTTTGATTGGATCCCATTTTTTGTTTGATCGCTTTCTCTATTTCCTTAAGCCTTAATATCAACCCATTACTTATCCACACTAACTGTGGATAATTTCTTGATTCTTTTGTAGCATTTGTTTCGTCGCCGTGCAATAATATTATTGTCTTCAGTGAAGAGCGCAAGCAAATCACAAAACGAAGACAACCCGTCTCGACTGCAGAGCTTCGGCAAAGCGACAGAGGCAAACCGCCTGGAGTGCAACGATTTCGATCTGAGCATGATGATAGGCAAAACCGTTGTTCGCAACGCTTCGGCAGAGCGACAACAAACAGTCCGAGGAGGACGACTTCGGTCCGATTCCGTTGAAGACAAAAAAGTCTTGAGGGTGGTTAGCTTCGGCTAGCCACCTAAAGAGACAAAATTTCGGGGTTCAGTTAGAGTCGCTGCAAAGCAACTTTGATTGAACCCCTTAATTATTTATGAGCTTAAAGTTCGCTTCAACCACGAACTTATTTCTCGTCAATTTCACTTCCGCGTTCTTTCATCAATCCTGGAAATTCGGCGTTAATCTGTGAATTGAGTATTAGTCAACTCTAGTGGATTCAAACGGACTTTCAGCCCTTAAATTTGATCGTGAACAACCCAGCTTTTCAAGCTGGGCTAATTTGAGACGCCACCTTCGGGGCTAATAAGAAGAAATTTGGCAAACAACTTTACTTCCCACGGATCTCGACATTTAAATGGCTCTAGTGTGCATTTGCCCCTAGTTGACGGACGAAGCTCGCAATAGCGACCAGATTAGCGAAGAAGCAGAAGCCTATGAGTTTTGCTTCGGGGTTTTGAGAGGTTCGTGGCTCGCCAATCATCGGTGAGCTGAAGCGTGATCCATAATTTCTGCTCTGGATTCATGGCGCGTAAGTTCCTGACGTAAGATAGGAACATTTCAGGGTTCAGTCCTGTGGTATCAGTGCGTTGTATGTCTACGAATATACGGCTTTTCCACTCCTTGTTGCGAGATGAGTCCTGGGATCTTCGTTCCTCCAAGGACACAGCGCCCCAACAAGTTGCCGCACTCCATACATAAAAAAAGACCCCAGAACTGAGTTCTGAGGTCTTTTCAATTCGCTGATTAAGCTTAGGCAGTAACTGCTTCTTCTTCGTCTTCTTCAACCGCTACGATCAAGGCTGGGTCGAAAACTTCAACCGAGATATGAGCGTCTACGTGAGCGTGAAGATCAAGTTCAACCGGGACAGTTCCAAGTCGCTTGATTGGGTCGTGAAGAGCAACTTGTCGCTTCTCCAACGCAGTACCCAATTGAGCTTTGATTGCGTCCGCGATGATTTGTGAGGTGATGGCACCATTAAGTCGAACGCCGTCGGCGCCAACTTTTGTTTCAATCTTAACAATTTGACCATCAAGCTTAGCTTTGAGAGCTTCGGCGTCAGCCTTAACTGCACCGGTCTTCTCTGCCATTCGTGCATTTCTCATATCGAGAGCAGCGACTTGATTTCGATCAGCAATAATTGCGAGCTTACGAGGGAATAGGTAATTTCTCGCAAAGCCATCGGCTACGACAACAACAGTTCCGGCTTTGCCGACTTTTGGTACAGTTTGATTCAGGATTACCTTCATCTAATTAAATCTTCTCCAGCGGTGTTCACCCAGCTTAGTGTTTGATCCCAAACCCAATACTTGGTGCGTTGTCCCTAAAGATCCGGTCCATTCCTAAGAAGAATGACGTATCCTTTCCGAAACTATATCGGAGTCGAGCATTGAATGTTGGATTGTTCAAACTGAACACATCCGCACGAAGCGATGCCTTGGGACTGAAGGAATAATCTACCCCAAAACTGGGCTTAGATGCAAATATCCCGTACCTCAATTGCATTTTTGGGTCAATTTGTTTTCCGATTTGGGCAATAAGCTTGTTGCCTTCGAAGGCATTATAGAGACCAACTTGAACGCTATCTCCACTTGCTTCGGGGAAAACTATGGTGAAATCTGATCGTGTAAAGCTCGGTTTTGACTCTTGAATAATGTCCAAGTGAGTCTCGAATTTCGGCCCAGTTATTTTGTTTCCGGCCAATGTATTCGAAACTTTCTTAACCGCCCCCTTCACATCATCCGCCATGTCCGAGAACTTAGCAACCAGGTCGTTGACCTTGGTCAACAAATCACTAACCTTGGCGGTTATAGCCGGTCCGTCCTTGGCCATCTTGTCAACGCTCAGCGCGATAGATTCACCGTTGGCCGCCATCTTGACGCCACTCTCGGTCATTGTTTTGAAATTGGTGGCAGAGCCCTTGATTGCGGCCTGCATTTCCGGATCACTGACAATTTTCGTCAACTCCGCGATCATCTTGTTGCCCTTGTCCGAGGCATCACGAATATTGATCAAGGTTGCCTTAAGGTCTTTTTGCATTCCGCCGCCCTTGGTCGCGGTTAACAATTCATTGGTGAGTCCCTTCACGTTAGACATCGTTGCCGATGCGTCTTTTAAAGTCTGGACTAACGTGCCTTGATTGTTCGTCATCAGCGAGTTCATCGATCCCGCAGTCTTACCAAACTCTGCCATGGTTCGATTTGTGGTCACCAAGAGGTCTTTGAGGCCATTAACTATGGTCTTGTCTTCCATGATCTTTCGGAATGCTGCCATTGTTTTGGTCAGTTCTTCAATCGCTTCTTTTCCGTTCGGCAGAATGTTGTCAAGCGCTCCCTGACGAATTCCGATCAATTCGCCTCCAGGCTCTAAATTGCCCTGGGGTTGGGCAGGTGGCACGACCAAAACAACGTTTTCTCCGATTCCCGTCAGGCTCGCCGGTAGCTGAACTTGTGCCCCCTTGGGAATATTGACCGTTGGTTTTACCGCCAGAACCATTTGCGCCTCGGTTGCAGACACGAGTTTGATGTCGCTAACGGTGCCGATGTTGACGCCCGCCATGAGAATTCTGGTTCCAGAATTTACTCCTCCCGCATCATGAAATTTTGCGTAATAGGTGACAGGCTTTGGCGCGAGGAGGCTCTTGCCGATCATCGCGTACGCCATGTAAAGCATTGCAAAGAATGCTACGACCAAGACCCCAACTTTTCCAGCGTTTTGCATACCTTACTAAGTGTAGACGCTTAACCTGGCATTTTTGCTTGCAGTAAGTTCCCTATGGTGCGCCAGCAACGTAGAGATCGGGGTATTCGCCAGGCTCGTCTACCAGTTCTAAATCAACCGGAGATTCAAGAATCTTTGTCCAGAATTCCTCGAATTCCGCATCATCCCGAATGATATGGTCATAGCTCTCATCGTAAAACGGTGGCCACTTCTCGCCAGTTTTCTTGATGATGTCCTTCCCCGCTCGTTTCTTTGCCTTTTCAACGATATCGCTCAGTTCGTTTCCTTCGGTTACACGAAAAATGAGTTCAGTTTGTGCAGGCAAAACGCACGCGATCACTAGGTCCCATGCCTTGCCATCTGGCTTTTTGAGATTGTAGAGGAGGCGATTTCGCTCAGTATCATTCAGATCCCGCTTGTGACGAAAAGTGACGTAATAAGAAACGTTATCTGCCCTCCAGTGAGGCAGACGACCTCGCCAAATCGAAAAATTATCCCAATTTCGGGTGGCCATTAACTAGTCGAGGGCTGTGTCGCCTCGCTCGCCGGTTCTAATTCTGATCGATTCTTGAATTTCGGAAACGAATATTTTGCCGTCACCGATCTCGCCGGATTTGGCTGAGTGAATAATCGCTTGAAGGGCAATATCCAGCTTGGAGTCTGCCACAACTACTTCAATTTTTAGCTTTGGAAGCAGTGCCGGAGCCTTTTTGCTGGGTCCACCCGGATTGCCCATTTGTCGTCCATAGCCCCTCACCGTCGTAACACTTAATCCTTGAACGCCTTCGTCAAACAAGGCTTGCTGTACCATTTCTAGCTTCCCAACTTGAATATATGCTTCTATTCGCTTCACTTGTTGCCCCAAATTACCTACAATTAGACGATTCAAAACCCTCATTTGATGCGTCTTCTCATTTGTGAGCGAAATTGCGTCCCGGCGCTCCCTCCTTGTTAGTATCATCCTTGCCATCGGAATCCTTATCGTTGGATTTGCTTCGGGACCATGGCATTGGTTGGCAATTCCCGTCGCCCTTGGAGTAGTCGGGCTCGGTAGCATCTACCAACGTGAGTTGGAATCAATTGAAGCCGATCTTGCCCGAAAGACAGACCAAAACGATACTTTTGCGGAGATTGCCCGAACTCAAAAGTCTGCGGTTGACGCCTTTGCCGACGGATTGGATGTCGGAATCTTTGTCTGCGATAGTCGAGCTCAAATTGCTTACGCAAATAGGTTTGCTCAAATCTTGTTCGGATTTGAAAATCCGTTGGGACGTTCCCTCCTAGCCGTAACCCTATCGGTTGAACTCGAACACCTCGCACTTACCGCCAGCGATGAAAAGCGGGTGATTGAAACAGAGATTACATTTAGTTTCCCAAAAGAGAGAATTTGTTTGGCGCGTGCCTGGACCACCGATGATCCACCCGAGCGAGTATATCTATCCCTCGTTGATATAACCGAGCTACGGCGAATGGAGAGGGTCAGAAAGGACTTTGTTGCAAACGTAAGTCACGAGTTGAGAACGCCTATGACAGTCATCAGGGTCTACGCCGAAACCATGATAGACGAAGATAGTAAGGCTCTGAGAGCAAAGTATCTTCCTCGAATCATTACCGAAGTTGATCGACTCACCAGCATCACTCATGATCTCCTCGTGCTAAGTACCGCTGAATCGGGACCAATAAGAAAAGGACCATGCGAACTCGGTGGCATTGTTCGCTATACGCTGAACCTTTTGGCTCCCCAAGCCGAAGAAAAAGGTCTTAAACTAACCTATGAGGGTCCTGAAGACCTTGACATTGAGGCAAATGCCTCTCAAATGACGCAGGTTATCGTTAATCTCGTCGAAAATGCTCTCAAATACACGAACGAAGGCGGAGTGGACTTCCGCTTGGAGGACCAAGGAGAGTTTGTTCGATTTGACGTAACTGACACCGGAATCGGCATCCCCGAAGACCACCTACCCAGACTATTTGAACGGTTCTACCGGGTCGATAAGGCACGAAGTCGTGCAAGCGGCGGCACAGGATTAGGACTTAGCATTGTCAAGCATATCGTCGAAGCACATGGCGGATCGATCCATGTTGACAGTGCCCAAAATCGCGGCACGACGTTTAGTGTCGTACTTCCAAAGGGTGACTCTACTTCGATGTCGGTTGGATAACCGCGTCACTTACCATTCCAGTATTGCTGAACGTAACTGCGGCAATCGGTCCTTTAGCAGACTGAGCAAAACTAATTTGATCGCCAGATCGATAGGACTTCCAGGTTCCCCAATTAATATTTTCCGGAGTCTCTTCGCCATTTGGATTCTTGAGCGTTCCGTAGCAAATTGCCATGAATTGATCATCTTTGGAAACCTCAAAAGCAAATCCACCCGATCTTACGATTCTTGGAGACCTTGGCTTCTTGTCACCCAACCACGGTGACTCAGGCACAAATGCTTCAGTTGCATACAAACCATTCTTCAACGAAGTCGCAATGTTTTGGTTATTGTTGGCAAGGGCTTTGTAACTAAAGTGAATGTTGCCTTCGGTTGGTTGTCCCTTTCGTGAAGCAACTACTTGGTCGTTGATTTCCGCCATTTTATAGTTCCCTTCTTTTGGATCCAAACGGCTTGTGTACAGACCCGCCCAAACGTGACGGTTCATTTTATTGGTCTTCACCCAGTAGTTCAAAAGCGGCTTAAATGGTTGTCCTGGCGAACTTATTGCCCAGTAAAGCTGGGGTGCATAGTAGTCGCACCACCCCTTTTCAAGCCATTTTTGCGCGTCGGCATACAGTTCGTCATATTGGTCGATTCCGGCTTTGATTCCTGCCGGAACTCCCGGACGAGCGATGCCGAACGGGCTGATGCCGAACTTCACCCATTTCTTCTCTCGCTTGATGCCTTTGTAAAGGTTCTCAATAAAGTCGTCGCAATTCTTTCGTCGCCAATCTCCTCGACTGAGGTTCCCACCACCTTTGACATACTTCGTCCAACTTGGACCATCAGGAAAGTCAACTTTCTGCTTGTTTCCATCAGTTACGGGATACGGATAAAAGTAATCGTCGAGGTGAACTCCATCGATATCGTATCGCTTGACAACATCGAGAATGACTTCCTGGGAATGCTGTTGGACAATCTTTTCTCCCGGATCCATCCACTTGTACTTATCGTATGTTTTGACAGCTTCTGGGTTTGTACTACAAATATGAGAGTCACACCAGGCACCGAGTTGAGAAGGGTGATTTGCCCGATACGGGTTAAACCAGCAGTGAAGTTCGATTCCTCTTGCATGGGCCTCCTTAACCGCAAACTCGAGCGGATCCCATTCAGGGCTAGGCGCCCGCCCCTGTCGACCGGTCAGATATTCGCTCCATGGTTCAAGCTTTGACTTGTAAAGAGCATCGCCGCTTGGTCGTATCTGAAACACGAGAGCGTTGAGGCGAAGTGCCTTGGCATTTTCGATGATTTTCAGTAATTCTGCTCGCTGCTGATCGCTTGACAGATCTCGTTTTGACGGCCAGTCAATGTTGGCAACAGTAGCAACCCAAGCTCCCCGAAATTCCCTGGGAATCTCGGGAAGTGATTCAATTAAGTTTTGGTTGGCTATCATGATCGTTGCAAACAGGAGAGTCATTAACTCTATTGTACGGTAAATTCTTCGAAGTGGGTTCTGACAAGAAAATTCAAATTGGCGAGATGTCGACAACTCTCACATGGTTAATGACGCCGATCGGGTTACTCATCGATGAGGCAACCATCTGTGGCGGACCACTCGATATCCAGATCAACGACTTAGAAAAAAGCCACGGCAACATGAAGTTCGAGGCGATCATCAAGAACAAGTCTCTAGCTGTGTTCCTGGAAAAACTTCAACCCGGAGGCTTGCACAGCTTTGTCGTCAACGTTCAACCTGACGGCATCCATATTGATGCGGTTAAAACTGTTTTGGTCCCGATTCCGGCTACTGCGCACGCCATTCTCAAGCTAAACGGAGAAGAATCTGTATCGGTTGAGCTTTTGTCAGCCGAAGCATTTGGCGCTGCACTGAAGAACATGGTTGCCAATCAGATCGAGCAACTCAACCCAATCGTGAAGACGGACATGTTCCCCTTTCCTGTGCAATTCAAGGAGATCATTCACGAAGAGGGACAAGTCCGATTGGTTGGAGAAGCCCAACTTTCCGAAACGAACGAAGAGTAGATATCGCTCCGCCGACAGGTTTTTTTTTGAGAGCCATTTCGGCTCAGTGAGAAAACATTGCCTGCCCCGCCCAAGGTAAAATAAATGTCTTGCCTTGTAGGCATTCTCGTGCGGGAGTGGCGAAATTGGTAGACGCACTGGATTTAGGTTCCAGCGGTTAATAGCTGTGAGAGTTCGAGTCTCTCCTCCCGCACCACTTTTTCTTTTCCGCGTAACCGCTCAAGTGAGTTAAGAACTTTTGTGGACCATCGAAGTCTGTTTCGCCTCTCCCGGTTCGCCATCATGTTCTGTATAGATGAGCAGATTAGGCTCACCGACCTCTCCGTCCGAAGAGGTCGCTTTGTCGGTGAGAGTTCGAGTCTCTCCTCCCGCACCACTTTTTATTCCGGCATTGATTTCTCGGGAGCCTCTTTCGCTTCAATCTTGACTTTCAGCCCATCGGGAAACTTCACTTCGTCACCGGGACGAATTTTTCTCCCTCGACGGTTCTCGGGTTCGCCGTTGACGATAGGTGTGAACTCGGCGAGGTACTGCTTGGCCAGCGCGCCTGATGCGATCGTGTCTGTCAGCTTAAGTAATTGCCCAAGGGTGATGTATTCGGTGTGGATTGGAACGGTTCGCATGGTTCTATTATGGTTACTTAATCCGATCAAACGGCGAGAAGCCATTCGTTCGAGTGATAACCGGCGTAAAGATGCGAATTGATTTTGGCGGAACCGTCACTGACATCGTCCCAACCTTCTGCAAGATCTTCTCCCCAGAAATCTGGTCTTCAATCTCCTGCCAACTCATCAGGTTTCCGATTCGATGAGCAAAGGTTTCGGTCACTTTCTTGGCGGTCGGATTTACCACAACAATCGCGTTTTCCCTAAGCTTTCCGGTGGTTCGCGTAAAGGCGATCAATTTGTCAGTTTGCAAAGCCTGAAAGTCGCCATATTTGAGCGAAGGATGGGTCTTTCTGAACCCAATGAGCTTTTTGACCCAACCTAATGTCTCATTTTCGGGAGTAACCAAGTCCCACCGCATCGGTGCCCGATTCGCTGGATCATCACCGCCGGTCATGCCAAGTTCGGTGCCGTAATAGATGTTGGGGCAACCAGGAAGCGTAAACAACAACGCCAGAGCGAGTTTTCGATCTTCCATATCTGGCAATTCGGTTGCCAGCCGCTTCATGTCATGATTGTCAGCGATCAGCCAAGACTTCAAGACATGATCAATCCCCGCGTCTTGGACATAGTCGTTGAGCATTGCGCCAACTCGACCACCACTGATGTTTCCTCGGAGGGCTTCGGCGCAGATACTTGGTGCAAATAGATTGTATTGTCCATCAACATTCGGAAACCATCCAGCAGGATAGCCAAGCATCTCGCCCACGACAAGACTTCCCTTCTTTGCTTTATGGGCGTGTTTGGTCAAATCTCCAAGAAACTCGGGACCAATTTCGTAAGCTACATCCAGCCTCCAGCCATCAGTACCTAATTTAAGATAGTGCTGAACGACGGAATCGGAACCAGTCCAAAGGTACTTCCTTAATCCAGCATCCTCAAGGTGGTTGACGGGCATATTCGTACCTCCGAGCCAACCTTTATAACCTGCTTTGTACTTCTTATCGATAAAGAACCAATTGCGATAAGGATCCTTCTCCGACTTAAGGGCAGAATCTAAGTGGGGATTCCGCTTACCCATGTGATTGAACACCCCATCGAGGACCACCTTCATTCCCGCCTTGTGGCTCTTCCCAATAAGGTCGGAAAGGTCCTTCATTGTTCCAAACGAGGGATCAATTTTTAAGTAATCGGTTGCGTCATATTTATGATTGGTAAACGCTTCGTGGACTGGATTTAGGTAAACAACATCGGCACCAAGGTCTTTGATATAACCAAGCTTCGATTCAACTCCGGGTATATCACCGCCCCAGAAGTCAAGTTCATGGGTCCAAACGCCAACTTTGGGATCGAACTTGCCACCCTTCGGTAACTCGTCCCATTTTTTGTATGTGCGGGGCGAGCCAAAGAACTTTGCTTTGCTTTCAAAGTCAGCAGGAGGGACAAATCGATCAACAAAGACCTGATAGATTACTGCGCCATTTCGCCAATCTTTGGCGCGGCTCTCGATACTCGAAATAGACATAGTCAAAGCAACGATCGGGATGACCATCGATCTGACCTTACCTAGGCAAAAGCATCTGTTTCACCGTTTTTCCTGTGAATCAAGATTCTCAACAAAAAAGCCCCTCTTGAACTCAAGAGGGGCTTTTAAAACCAAGTTAGTTTAGTGTGAAACTGCTCGTGGCAATGTCTTGGCTTCGGCAATCCACTTTTCGACTTCTGCTTCGGAAGGAACTCGGTTAGCGAGGTTCTTCTCGGCATTAACTTCTTCCATCTTCTTAGCCAAATTGGCGGCATTTCGGGTAGCCAATTCAACAACTGTATCGACTCCAGCAGCTTCCAATAATTCAGAGAATTGACCGGCAACACCGTGGATTCTGAACAAGTCTGCGTGGTTAACCCACTTCAAAATGTGTGCGTGAGCAAGACCGGTTTCTTCTTCAATCTTTGCGCGACCAGCAGCAGTTCCGCCCTGTTCCAAAAGTGCTTCAACGGTTTTGATACCAGCTTCTTCAAGCTTAGTGGCGTAGCCTTCGCCAATTCCTTCAATATCTCGAATGTTAGACATGTTTCTCCAGTTGTCACAGATCCATGTCTGCAACCTGCCTATATATTAGCTTCAAAGGCCTTCCTCTGAAAAGACCTAGGGACTTTTTTTGTTGGAAACCAGCCCCTTAATTTCGACGGAATTCTTTCCACCTTCCACTGGTTTCACAGAAATCATGACCTGAGCCCCAGCCTTTGTGGCTCCAATTGGCATGGCTGGATTCTTAACATCCATTCCCTCCGCCTTATAAAATTTAGCAATCGTGTCAATCGAATCCGAAGTAGTGAATGTAATTACGCTTTTGGTAACTCCATCTCCATGAGTAAATTTTTCACCCGAAGACGATTCTGAACCTGGATACGCCTTTAATCCCGATGCTTCGGTAAATTCCTTCATCGTGGTGCTACCAATTTTCTCTGCAGCTGGTCTAACGTAGGTTGCTGAATCCACCTTGTTGGTAACAGGCGCATTTTGCTCAGCCTGGTTTCCACAGCCAGCCATTACTAACAAAATCAAAGTGGGAATCACAAGACGGGTCATGTCTTCAGTATATCTTTTGCGGTACCTTTCTCTCATGCCGCTCGGAGTCGCGATGGAACGCGAAATTCGTCAACAGCCACAAGTTTTGGCTGACAATGCACCTAAGTATCTTGCTGAACTGCGCGAGTTCTTCGCCGAGCAACGAGATTTTGATATGGTTCTCCTTGCTGCTCGGGGATCGAGTGACAATGCGGCTCTCTATGCTCGCTACCTTATTGAGATTCACCTCGGTATTCCGGTTTCACTGGCCGCTCCAAGCGTCATTACCCGCTACAAAAGCAATATCAAGTACCATCGGTGTCTAGCAATCGGCATTTCTCAAAGTGGTGCTGCGCCGGACGTTGCCGAAGTCTTGGGATACATGAAGGACCAGGGTCATGTAACCTTGGCAATCACCAACACGCCAAATTCGCGCTTAACCACAGTTGCTACTAAGACACTCCTACTTAATTGTGAAAAAGAAGAATCCGTGGCCGCAACCAAAACCTACACTTCAACCCTCTTAGCCCTTTATCAATTGGTTCGAGCAATGGGCGGTTCGCTTCCAGAGCCGACGTTACCGGACAACAATTGGATAGAAGCAAGCCACGACATGGCTCAAAGCTTTTCTGGACCGCTTAACCGTTGCAACCCAATCTTTGCCATTGCGCGTGGATACGGCTTCTGTACGGCGCTAGAAACGGCATTAAAGCTGATGGAATGTGCGCTCGTGCCGTGCAAGGCGTACAGCGCGGCCGACTTCGAACACGGTCCAAAGGCGCTAGCTGGTCACGGTAGTGCGGCAATATCCTATTTCGGAGCTTTAACCGGTCTCCGAGATCAAGGCTGCGAGATATTGGAAGTCGATCGACCTTTGCCAAAGAATGAGGAATTAGAACCAATTTTTCCGATTTGGGACATCATCGTTGGACAATGGCTTGCCTTGCATGTGGCGAGATCAAGGGGTCTTGACCCCGATAAAGCAAGGCATCTGAGCAAAGTTACTGAGACTCTTTAGTCAGGGCTCAAGGCTCAAGGCTCAAGGCTCAAAGCTCAAGGCTCAAGGCTCAAGGCTCAAGGCTCAAGGCTCAAGGCTCAAGGCTCAAGGCGCAGGGCTCAAGGCTCAAGGCTCAAGGCGCAGGGCTCAAGGCTCAGGGCTCTTTTTCAGCCCCCCACGGTTCGTTCCTCACCGATCCCCCCTTCTGGGAGGATGCCTTGGCATAACCACTTAGAATTGGTAGAATTTTCCCGAGTGAAGAAGCAGCGCAAACACATCGTCAAGATTGCTCGCGAGCTTCGGTGAGAGATGTCTTTGCCGGAAGTGCTACTTTGGAATCATCTCAGGCCAAAGGTTAATAACAAGCGCACGATTCGGAGACAAATCCCATTTCTCAATCGATTTGTTCTCGACTTCTAATGTCCTAACGTCAAACTCGCAATTGAGATTGACGGCAATCAGTTTCACGAAGATCAAGAAGTGAAGGACGGTAATAGACAAAGGGCCGTTGAGGAACTAGGCATTCGCTTTCTAAGGATCAGTGCTCAAAGAATTCTCAAGCATCCTTTTGAGATCGCCCAACTTATTATTCAAATTTGCACCGGTGAAATCAATCTCGAAGATCTTGAACCTTAGAAAGGTGAAGAATCAGACATCCCCCCAGAAGGGGGGATCGGTAAGCCTGCGAACCGAGGGGGGTTGATTCGGCAACAGAAGAGTCAAAAAAAATCCCCTCGATTGTATTCGAGGGGATTATCTTAATAACTTTACCGGGCGATCCCGTTGCGGCGGAGCCTTCCGGGACGCCGCCGAGACGACGGACGCCCAGACTCCTATGCAGGAACTTCTTCGCCTTTCTTTCCGCGCTTTTTGGTGCCGGTACCTTGCTCGACTCCAACTGCGCCTTCGGTAAACAGCGCCTTCACTTTAATTCGTCGGCTTAGATCTCCGTCAGAAATGGTATTCCAGTTCGCGCGGTCAAGTGCCCACTGCCAGCCAATGTCCTGGGTTCCATAAAGGAATTCGACTCCGCCTTGGAGAACATCGGAAAGCATTGTCTTAAGATCTTCTCGGCTGTTCAAAATTGCTTCACCGGCGGCGATGTTTGGTGCCAAACCAATGTTAACCATGACTGGCTCTTCTTCGGGGGCAAGAGCTTGGGCAGCCTTTGAAAGTTTCTTAGGAGCGTTCTCTTCGATTACCTGATTGATCGACTGAAGATGAGCCGACATCGACAACATCAACTTTTGATTATCTTCGGGCCATTGGAAATACTCACCTTCATATACGGCTTTGGCATGACGACCGGTCAAGCTCAAAGCAGAGGCAACGAGCGCAGCATCGGCGGCCAACATTTTGGGATACGCCTTGCGCATTTGATCAACAGAGGATTCAAGTTTGGTGAGATTACACGTAATCAATCTAGGGGGACTCCTATCGGCGCAGAAGGATTCTGAGCCATAATTCGGCTTAGTTTACCTGGTACGGTATTAAGGATTCATATGAAAGCGTTAACACTTGGAATGGTCGCAGCTTCACTAGCTGTGCTTCTTACCGGTTGTACTGGTGGCGCGTCCAACACGGATAGCACCAGTTCGGCAACCTCATCGGCAACCAATACAGATTCAAATTCAGCTGGAAAGAAGCTGAAAGTCGCTATGGTTTTTGATAGCGGCGGAAAAGGCGATAAGTCCTTCAATGACTCCGCATTTGCCGGTTTAGAGCGAGCTCAAAAAGAACTTGGGGTTGAGGTCAGAACCGTCGATAGCAAGAGTGAAAAGGACTATGAGACCAATATCGAGACCCTTTCGGGCGAAGGATTCGACGTAGTCATTGCCGTTGGCATCACCCAAATGAACGCCTTAAATGCGGTTGCTCCCAAGCACCCAAACACCAAGTATGCGATCATCGATGCTCCCGTAAACCTTCCAAACGTCCGCGCACTTTTGTTTAGCGAAGAACAAGGCAGTTACTTGGCTGGATACGTCGCTGGCGCCACAACAAAAACCGGAAAGATCGGATTTGTCGGTGGAAAGAAAATTGACCTCATTCTCAAATTTGAAGCAGGATACAAGGCCGGTGCCTTGGCTGCAAACCCGAAAGTTATCGTTATGCCAGGCAAGTACACCGAAAGCTGGGACGATACTCAAGCCGGAAAAGAGAATGCAAAGGTGCTATTTAACGACGGTGCTGACATTGTCTATCATGCAGCAGGACGTTGTGGCGTAGGTGTTATTGAGGCCGCTAAGGAAGCCAAGAAATTTGCAATCGGCGTAGATAGCGACCAAGACGACGTCGCTCCTGGATCCGTTTTGACCTCCATGGTTAAGCACTGCGACGAAGCTGTTTTCCAAACGATCAAGGATATTCAGGACGGAACGTTTAAGGCTGAAATGAAGGTCTACGACCTCAAGTCAAAGGGTGTTGGTCTCAGCGAAATGAAGAACACCAAAGACATCGTTGGTGCCGCGACAATCGCAAAGATCGCCGAAATCACTCAGCAAATCATCGACGGCAAGATCGTCGTCCCGACAAAGCTGTAAGGCTAAAACTCAAAAGCCCCGATGCCTTTTGGCATCGGGGCTTTTTTTATGGGTCAATTTAGCCGCTGGCGAGTTTCGCCGCTGCTTCGATATAACGAGCAGCCCCGGGCTCATCCTTGTTCCACTTAGGCTTCTCACTAGCATTGGCAATCTCAAGAGTAGTCGCAGCCGAGAGCTTCACTATCTTTGCCATATTCTCGTAATCAAGCTTATCCGCATGATCTGATACCTTGTGGTAGTCGGGATATTCGAAGGCTGTACACAACGTATGGGCCGGAATACCGAACCGCGCAAAACTGACATTATCACTTCTACCAAAGAACGAGGCAGAAGAAGTCGGATGTCCCGAAACGTCGGTCCCCATTTTCTTGCCTAGAGCGGCAAAAGTCGTTCCAATCGAACTAAAATTGAATCCAGTTAGCGAACCTGCATTGATTCTTGGTCCTTCAAGGTCATCGGTGCGCCCTATTTGCTCCAAGTTAATATTGGCAACCGTGTCCTTGAGCGGAAAGATCGGATGGGTCACATAGTAGTTCGATCCAACGAGCCCTTTTTCTTCACCGTACCAGGTGATGAGAATGACCGTTCGCTTTGGCTTCTCTTCGGCGAGTGCTCGTCCAACTGCCATTACTCCGGCGGTTCCGCTGCCGTCGTCGTTGGCCCCATTGTAAATCAAGTCATCTTTGGCATTGAGTTCGGTTAGCTTGCGCTCACCAAGGTGATCGTAATGGCCCGAAACCACAACATACTGTTTCGAGAGAACAGGATCAGATCCTGGAATAATTCCAATCACGTTTCGAACTTTCTGACCAGCCGCCGCTCCCCGAGTCCACTCGGTCTCCTGGAAGTAAGAGTCACCGTTGCCCGGTTTAACTCCTGCCTTCTTGAACTCAGCTGCAATAAAATCTGCCGCCATATCCAATCCTGGTGATGGCGTATTTCGTCCCTTCAATTCATCCGAAGCCAAATAGGAAACCATTCGCTTCAAGTCGGCGGGCTCTACTTTGTCAAGATAAGAAGTTCCGAAAGCGAGTGCGAGTCCAATTGTAATCATTTGTCTATCTTAACCCCATCGCGCAAGATTGTGAGGGTCGTTTTAAGGGATCGTTTGGAAGTTTTTCCCGTTTTGATGTTGGTAACTTCTGTATCACCATTCGTTTCAACAACAACTTTGTCGAACAACTTCTTGGCCAAATTAAAAGTCGCTTTGCCTTTTCCGGTCAGTACCGTTTTGAACTTAGAGCGCGCAGTTGCTTCAGTAGCTGGGTTTCCATACGCATCTTCAAAACCGTTTGAATCTTGGCTGATCTCAATATCAAAAGCTTCAGTCGTTTCATTTTGGACGGTTGGCGTCACTTTGTACTTCATTGGCGCACCATTAAAGCTACGTGTGAACTCATATGGCTTCCCAGCATCGGCGGCATTAACATTCAGCACAAGAGGAACATAACTAATCTCAGGGAGACGCCGTGAGTCTAATCCAGGAAGCTTCACCGGCATACTTACCTCTGGTGCATCGTTTTCCGCGACCACTCCCCTGTTCTCAATGACAGCCTTTGCCCGTGGAAAGAACTGTCCAATATTGTTCTTATTAAGGGGCAACGTTGAGCCAAACGCCACCGCCTTTAACTCAACGATTTCTGATTCAATCGCTTGGCGGTCAGACTTCTTTGATTCGACACCAAGAGCTCGAACAACCATGTCGACGTCGGTCTTCCCTACTTTTCCTCCGAACAAAGGAATGAAGCCATCAAATTCGATTTTGACGGTGAATTTAACTTCGCTTCCTACTGGGAAGTCATAGCCGGGATTTGAGTTGAAATGGATGAATTGAAAGGCAGTTAATAGGGCAATCACGAGGCTTCCTCTCTATGCCTCAACGGTTTTTCGGGAAGGTTAAGTTCCACGGTCACTTGATTCGTGACTTTCAGCAGACGGTCAAACAAAACTTTCACACAGCCAGCAACCGGAAACGCGAGAATCATTCCGGGAAGTCCAAACAGTGCACCGCCGCAAAAGATAACGAACATTGAAACAATCGGATCAAGCCCGACCGCCTGGCCAACAAATTTCGGATAGACGACACTATCAAAAATGAAGTGACAGACAACGTAGATCAGGACCAAAATGCCCGCATAAGCCCAAGACGATGAGAAGTGAATCCCTAACCAAGCCGCCTTGCCACTAAGACCAGTAACAAAGAATAACGTCGTCGCGCTAATCATGACGCTGAGATACGGGATCAAATAGATCATCCCGAACATGCATCCAAGCAGAAGACCATAAGGCGCCCCAAGTAGTGAGAAGAGAATCGCCATGAACGCCATGTAGCCAAACACGGCGATCGAAACTCCACGAAGGTAATTACTAAATACGTCGCCGATGTCATCAGCCAAATCAACCGAAGAAGTCCTCAATTGTGGCGGGATGAAGTTCAGCAGTTTCTTCTTAAACATGTCGGTGTTCGGCAAAATGAACCAAACCAACAGGGGTACGAAAATCAGAGTAAATGCTTGCGAAACAAACCCGGTCGCGATTCCAAGCGAACCCTTCAACACGTTTTGGATCGTCAATTTGATTTGATCTCGTTGAGGCTCGACATATTGCCCGATGATTTCTCGCTTTGAACTTGGCAAGTTAAAGCGATTCAGAATATCGGAGTTGCTCTGTAAAAATTCGTCAATTGGCTCTTTCTTCTCCGCCTGCTTAATCCGATTAATGGGATTCCCACGCAAGAAGAAATTGTCAAGCGGATTGGGCTTGGCTAGACTGGTAACCAGTTGCTCCCCGCGATCCTTGAGACCACCAACCTGATTGGTAATAACCGGAGCTAAGGCGAGCAAGCCAACAAATAGGACTCCAAAGAAAAGGAGCATCGGCACCAGTGCTGCGGCGGCGGAACCCCATCCTCTGCCTTTCAACCAACGAAACGCTGGACCCAGCAAGGCACTGATCAGGATGGCAATAATAAACGGGAGGAGAATGCCGCGGACTTGGTACAAAAACCAAAGGGTTACGATTGTTATCGCAACCCAAAGGATAATTCTCCAGTCGACAGACTTGCCCGTCACTAATCTCTCTTAAACGCCGAGTTCTTCGGTGGCTGGTGCCGCCGCTCGCTTCGTCTTTTGCTCGTTAATCCACTCTTCGGTCTTCGATTTGAGTTCACCAAACTTTTCGTTCAGTTCATCTCGAGTCTCGTTACCAGCTTTTGGTGCGAAAAGTAGACCGGCTGCGGCACCGATAATTGCGCCGAGGCCGACTCCGGCCAAAAGGTAAAGCATGCTGTTGCTGTCGTTATTGTTATCGCTCATCAAATACTCCTATTGGACATTTTACGCCCAGGCGTAGGTTTGAGTTACGTTTTTCTGACCAACTTTAGACAGAAATTAGCTCTGGCATCACTTTCGGGATTACCGAATTCCGATTTGAGTCCGAAATCAGACCACCGGCAACAACGGTTGCACCGCTGTAAGCAACCGCCATTTGCCCAGGCGTAACCGCCTTGACCGCCTTCTTGAATACTATCCGCGGTACATCGCCAGGGTACAAGGTCGCCGAAATCGGCTCCATGTTGTATCGAATTTTAGCCTTGACCTCAATCGGTTCTGTGATCTGATTGATCCAATAAACATCTTCAAGCAAGACTTCCTTTTGCAAAAGGTCAGCTTCTTTGCCGAGCACTACAGTTTGGGTCTTTGGTTGGAGCCCAATGACATACAAAGGCTTTCCGTCACCGGAAGCAATCTTTACACCACGCCGTTGCCCAATGGTGAAATCGGCTACCCCTTCATGAGTTCCAATTTCTTTGCCATCGGTGTCCAGAACCTTGCCATCGGAGAACATTTCGGGTCGTTGCTTTCGCAAGAACTCCTTATATCCACCGGCTTCGCTGACGAAGCAAATTTCCTGAGAGTCTGGCTTGTCGTAAAGATGCAGCCCCAGGTCTTTCGCCAAATCCCGCACCATCGCTTTGCTCGGCATTTCGCCCATCGGAAAAAGGACATCCTTCAGTTGCTCATGTCCAAGCATGTACAGCACATAGCTTTGATCCTTGTCCTTGGCTCGTGATTTTAGAAGTTGAGCCTGACCATTTCGAGTACGAATTCTTGCGTAATGTCCGGTAACCAGCTTATCGCACCCTAGCTCAACCATCTTTTGCATGAGGATTTCGAACTTGACGTGCCGATTGCACTGGACGCACGGATTGGGTGTCCTGCCTTTCGCGTATTCTTCGACAAAATTTTCAATGACGTTTTTGCGGAACTCCTCCTTAAAATTCATCACGTAGTGAGGGATGTCCAGAACTCGAGCAACTCGACGGGCATCTTCTACTGCGCCAAGCGAGCAACATCCTGCGTGCCGAGGATCGGTTTGGCTCTCTTGCCAAATCTGCATCGTCAGTCCAAAAACGTCGTAACCTCGCTTCTTCATCAGAGCGGCAGCAACACTACTGTCGACTCCGCCCGACATGGCGACTAAGACAGTGGGCTTTTTCTTCACTTTCTTAAGAATTTTTGGATTTCCTCACGCTCGATTTCATTCATCATTTGCGCAAATGTCATCTTCTTGATCGGCATTCCTTTAATGTAAATCATGAATGTTGGCGTGCTATTGATCCCGAAC
>JBAXBU010000057.1:0-20078 GCA_037141835.1 Armatimonadota bacterium
TCAGCTTTCAGCTTTCAGCTTTCAGCTTTCAGCTTTCAGCTTTCAGCTTTCAGCTATCAGCTAACAGCTAACGGCTTGTAGCCTGGTTCAAATCAATTCTAAAGCTACTTCGCTACAGAAATGCCGTCCTTCCGATGTCAGCTTCAATCGCTCATCGTCAGCCGAAACCCAACCTCTATCCACTAACGCCGGAATCTTAGTACCGTCCGCAATCCCGAGGGGAATCCCCTCATTCAAGCGAAGACCCAACATAATCCTCTCTATATTCCGAGTCGAAGCTGACAATACTTCCGATTCAAACGGAATTGTGGTTCCCGCCTCAACCGCATTACAATAGCCATCTGGGTGCTTCAGATTTGTGTACCGAGTTGAAACTCCTTCAATCGTCACACAACCAACGGCACCCGGACCGTAGCCCGCATAATCTTCGCCGTACCAATAACAGAGGTTATGCTTGCATTCCAAACCAGGCTTGGCAAAGTTCGAAATTTCATATTGAAAGAGCCCAATCTCGGCGGTTCGCTCCAAGCATTCGTCATACATTTCCCGCTGAATATCGTCCTCGGGCAGATCAAGTTCTCCACGGAGATTCTTCTTATAGAAGGCAGTATTAGGTTCAATGGTCAAACAATATAAGCTTAAGTGCTCGGGCTGAAGGGATAGAGCCTTTTCAAGATTCTTTGTCCATGCTACTCGGCTTTGCGAAGGCAGAGCGAACATCAAATCAAGGTTGAGGGAAGTGAATCCCGCTTCTCGAGCTGCACCAACTGCACGCTCAATCTCGCTGGCTTTATGGATTCGGTCAAGCCGTATGAGATCTTCGTCAAGAAAACTTTGCGCTCCTAGCGAAATTCGATTGAATCCAGCATCAAACATGTTGCCAAATTTTTGGGCGTCAACGGTTCCGGGATTTGCTTCGCTGGTAATTTCGCACCCATCGATTGGTGGGTGGACTTCGATGACCGCATTGAGAATCCTAATCAGCTGCGAAGATGACAAATAAGTCGGAGTGCCGCCGCCGAAAAAGATTGTCTTCGCGGGAGTACCCCGCAATGGCGAACGCAGAATCTCGGCTACTGTTGCCGAAACCGTTCGCTCAACAATGTCCCCGGTCATAGCATAACTATTGAAGTCGCAATAGCCACACTTGCTCGGGCAGAATGGAGTGTGAACGTAGACCGCAATTGCCATCTACTTAGTTTACAGTCAGCCGCCCAAGCTAAACCGAAAACAAGGCAAGAACCTATGGGTCGACACGGAAGTATTCCAACTGCCGACCGATACTACTTCCAAGGTACAGGTTGGAATAGCCAACTTTGCATAAACTTCCCAACCTTGCCCAAAGAAGCCGCACTGCATTTATCCGGAGTATCCCGAAGCGTGTGCCATGGTTCGTAGGAAAAGTCGATGAAGTCCACCGTCGGGATTCCGTATTCGTTCATCACAAGATGATCGTCAAGAATCTCCGGACCATATTTCAGCGGAAAGGTTTTGTCCATGCCAATCGACTTAGCATGTTTGAACAATGCGCGAGTGAGCTTCTCAGCCTTTCGCATGCTGTTTGGCTCGACCGGAATCTCTAAATCGGCATCACCAATCATATCAAGAAGAATTCCGTAATCAGGCTTTTTCGCAGGCTGATGCTTGGCAAAGTAGGACGCTCCTAGAAACATTTCATCGAGTCCAGGACCAAGGTCTTCGCCGTCTACAAAGAGGTAACAAATACCGAGGGACTTTGGTACGCTCTTCGTGTGGCGCATCAGTTCAAGCAATACCGCAGTGCCAGAAGCTCCATCGTTGGCACCCAGAATAGGTTTCTTCTGGTCTTCCTCCTTTGGTTCCTCATTGGCGGTCGGGCGAGTGTCCCAGTGGGTTAAAAGGACAACGCGAGTCGTCGCGTTCTCCCAATTTTGATACCCAATAATGTTGAACATGTTTCGCCGCGAATTGTCCGCGCTCCAAATATGGGAGAATGGCTGAAGCTCGGCGGTCTCGCATTGCTTCTTAACCTCATCATAAATCATATCACGACACTTTAAGTGTCCGGGGGTGTTGGGTACCCGAGGTCCCAAATCACACTGCTTGGTTAACCAGGTCCACGCGACACTTTGGTCAAAGTTGTATTGAAGGACCTTTGGCTCTTGTTGAGCAAAGAGTAAAGCTAAAGCGATTGTCGTGAAAGCCATCGTACTGTAGAAGTTTGGACGCTTTTACCAGTCAGAAGTTTCTCTATTGCCGGGGAAATCACTTTTTCAGGCTTTTGGAAGTTCCAAACCGCAAAATAGCTAAGTCCACCGCGAGCAAGGCTTGCGGGCATCGACACTTTGTAAATCTTAGTTGGATCAATCGTCAGCCCTGCAATGGTGGCACCAACGACTTTCGTTTTGATCGCCTTTCCAGATTGAAAGGTGACTTCGGCGCCGCTGAAGTAAAGCATGTCAGGGCATGGCTCAGGGAAGAAAGCAAGGCTCCGATCAAAAGCATCCAGCAGCTGCTTACCGGTTAACGAAACTAACCAAAGCTCGTCCGTTGGAAATTGAAAAGTATCGGCAAGATTTTTCGTATCTTTGGTCGGACTCAGAAAACCTGAAGCTACCAAGGAAACTTCTGCGCCGGACGCTGTTCGAAAGATATCCGCGATGGATTGCCCGACTTGGATCTCTTGATTGTTTGGCGGTATCGTCTGCCCCATCGCTGAATGTGCGATCAGGAATAGTGTTCCCAGGACAGTTGATTTGGCAATCATTGATTCTCTCTTAAAATACTTATCGGCTTGTTTTCTGAAAAACCAAAAGAGACCAGGACAACTTTTGTCCTGGTCTCTTCCTTGAGCATTATATTATATGCTATTAATCTTCGATTCGAACACCCATTGATCGAGCAGAGCCAGCAATAATTCTCATTGCCATTTCTTCGTCATCGGTGTTGAGGTCAGCCATTTTAAGTTTGGCGACTTCTCGTAGCTTGTCTTTGGTCAATACGCCAGCTTTGTCCATCTTAGGGTTTGCTGCGCCGGTTGTGATTCCTGCGGCTCGCTTGATAAGATCGGTTGCAAGTGGTTGCTTGACAACGAAAGAGTAAGATCGATCTTCGTAGACGGTGATTTCGACAGGAAGTACGAAGCCCATTTGTGGGGCGGTCATTTCGTTGTACTTCTTGAGAAATTCCATCATGTTGATTCCTGCTTGACCTAAAGCTGGACCAACTGGTGGCGAAGGGGTTCCTTTACCCGCGGGGATGTTAAGTTTGATGTTTCCTGTTACTTTCTTAGGCATGGCTGACTCCAGTCAAAAATGTAAATTCACCCGGGCACGAGAGGGAAGCATCGCCTGGGCGTGAAGGAATATTGTACCCTATGCGGTTTGCGCCGAAAACGACCGAGGCTTGGCACTGAGATGAATTCCCTTTATTGGCCGAAGTCGGAGCCGCTGAATTTTGGCGACAATCTGGGTGCCGAAACGCTTCATCGGTTTTGCTTTCCAACTGATGCCACCCACAAGGAGAATTGCCATACCCATGGTTGGAACTATACAGCCGATTCCGGCGAGCAATAACTCGATGAGGCAACTTCCAACAGGTTCGACTAAACAGCCCAAGAGGGACTCGTTGTCATGATTCTTATTTTCTGCCATGAATCCTCTTTAATACTGGATTACCTTCCGTTAGGTTTAATAATTTCACTCTTGTACGCTAACAATTTCCTTCCAAGACTCCCGTTTTACTTGATCAAGCAGCGCGGCTTTTACAAGCCTATTGTGTCCATCAAGATAGCCCACGAGAAAGCTTGAGTGAAAGATCGGCTCGCTGGTGTGAAAGAGCCAAACCTTGTCTTGGGAATGGATCACGTTTTTCATGAATCGCGAGGCCTGATCATTCCAAATGTTTGACATTGCAAAAGTTTGCAACTCATCGCCGTTGGGTTGGCTTGAAAGGTAAGGCATAAGGTAACTAACTGCCGTTTTCGCACTTTTGAATGGCGGAAGGCAATCATCGTAATCAGTTGCATAAAGATCAATTACACGGGAAATCGCCGACGCATTCGACATTGCCCGGTCTACCTTCGCAGATTCCTTTGCTTGTCGAAAAACCGGATAGAGAATCGCGCCCATCACCCCAGCAAACACGAGGAGGCTAACAAGCAATTCTAGATGACCTGCACCAAACAACCCTGGAGAATCTAACCTTGTCGGACGACCACATTTGGGGCATATCGCTGGTTTGCCGTCAAGCGAAGTTCCACAGTTGGAGCAATTGTGCATTTTGACTATTGCCTACTTTTTTTCGAAGATTGGCTTCTTGGCCGTCCTGGCGGAAACATTTTGACGAAGTACTTTTACCGCCCTACCGTCTGCAAATCCAATACCAATCCAATTCAACTCAACTGGCTCATCAGTGGTGAACATCCAAACTTCACCAGGATTTTTGATTGTCGACTGATTCACCGCGGAGATATCCTTGTTCCATGTAGCAGCGGAACCCTTCATTGCCGCCGTAGGCTTACCCTTACTTGCTACGCTTGTGTGCCCAACGGAATCTAAATAAGGTTCGAGGCGATTAACAATGGCTGGACCATTGTCAAAGGGAGGAAAGCGATCGTCATTGTCCGAGGCGTAAAGCAGGACCGATACAGAAACCTGCTTAGCCAACGAAAGCGTAGCTCGGTCTTTGGCAGTTTGCCTAGCCTGGGCAAAAGCCGGCACCATAACCGCCGCGCCAACGATTCCACAAACCACGCACATTCCAGCGCAACCGACCACCACCCAAATCCAAACCGACTTCGATTTCTGTTTTGGTGGAGCGCCTCCCTCGGGGCTGCCCATTTGATAAGGTGGAATTTGGCTCATATTGCTAACTTAAAGCATAGAGCATTTCCCAAAAGAAAGTAACACAGAAAAATCTTAACCCGCCGGACCAGGCGGATCCAGGCTTGGCTCAAGCGTCGCTTTTTCACCTATAAACCCAACGAGCAAGGCAACCATGATGATAGTTGCTCCGATCACCGTGTTCTGAGAAGGAGCAGTGTGATAAACCAACCAATTGAGCAATGCCGCAATCGGCGGCTGGATCGCGATAACAACCCCAATCAACGTCAACGGCGAAGACTCAACGATTCGATACCAAATCGTGAATGTAATAATCCCCGAAATGATGATGAGATAGAACATGGGCAAGTACGCATGCACGCTGAATGCGGGCACCATCAATGGCAAAGAGGAACCCAAAAACAATGCCGCTAACCAAAAGGCACTGGCGCCGCCCCACATCTGCCCAACTAAGACGGAAACCCCCGAAGTCCTTCGAGAAATTCTCGCCGCCATTACACCCATAATGCACTCGGTAATGACCCCGGTCCCAAAGATCAAATTGCCTTTCGTATGACCGAGCATGTCGGGAAACTTAAAACCAACCGCGACAATATAGGCGCCGACAAAGGACAGCAAGATAGCGATCCACCGCTTAGGCGTAAGGTGTTCCCCTTTTAAGAAAAAGAAGGCAATGATTGACGTCCAAAGTGGACTCGTCGACAGAATCACCGTCCCTTCAACCTCGCTCGTCAAACCGATTGACGCATAAAACATCAAGTGCGAAGGACCAAAGAATAGCAATCCAATGACAAAACACTTCGCCCAATCAGCAATCGCCATCGGCTTGTAATTACTAAACTTCCGAAATGCCGGACTTGTCAGTAACAAAGTCAAGAGCGATGATAGCGAAAGCCAGCGTACGCATCCAATACCAAGAGCAGAGAAGCCATTGCCTTTTGCAAACCCAATCATTAAGTTGACAGGCGCCCAAAGAACATTGAGGACGACTACCGTCGCAAAGATCTTTCGCGTATCGTTCAATTTTCAGGAGGAACGACTTTGGTGACGATGTTCTTCTCGCCTTCTCTTCGAAAGTAAATGGATGCCGGTCGATCGGTCGGCCAGTCGTCAATGGTGAGAAGTTCGACCAGTTTCTGGGGAAAGGTGAACGTAACAAAGCTCGGGCGTTTTGCCATGATAACCCTACCGGTGTCATATTGCTTCGCGACAAGAATGCCGTAAAAAGTGCCGGTTAAGTGAATCCAATTTCGCTTGCAAACTTCGTATCGCTCTTCCGCCTGGATTGGCTTGTCTTCCAAAGCCCGAATGGTGCGCACCGGTGTCGCAATGTGCATGGCTCGCTGTAACGATGGATAGGGGTTTCGAATTCCAACTGGCGAATACATCTCAAAATGCAAGTGCGGACCAGTAGCGTCTCCCGAGTTGCCAACGTATCCGATCAGCTGGCCCGCCTCAACCTTATCGCCAAACCGCAAATTAGGTGCGAACATGAAGTCAAAATTATTCTTGCCGTCATTCGTGCCCGGAGTGTCATCGTTCAAGTGAGTTCCCAGGCATTTCCAACCGTAGTCACCATAGATCCAAAACGTGTGTACCTTGTTGCCAAAGATCCCTCTGAAAGGCGCGACAATCGGTGTCATTTTCGAAGCACGCATATCGATTCCGGTATGCCGAAAGCCACTTCTCTGAGTATTAAATCCGTCGTTGTATCCACTTCCGCCTATAAGCGGAAAAATAATTGGCATTTTGACTCGCGCAGTAGGCAGCGACCGGTTCGAAAAGGGAGCTACCGGTGGCGGATATTTCCCGTAGGCTGCCCACACTTGCCCAGCCGCCAAAATCAACGCAGAAATCATAGTCTTTCCCCTTAGTCCTCGACTCTGAGTCCTCATAAGGCTACCTCATAGTCCGTACTTTGACGGACACAAAGTCCTAGACAAGCTGGGAGGGCCGAGGAACAAACGTCAGAAGCGGAAGAATGGGAACAAGCTTCTTTCGCCCTGCAAAGCTGGGTATCTTTATTGGCTCAATGCGACTCGAAGAACTCATTTCGGAAAACGATGTTAAGCTTAAAATTCGTGAGCTCGCAGAACAGATCAGCAATAGCATTCCCGAGTCAGACCAACCGATCATTCTTCTTGGAATTCTCAAGGGTTCCGTCCATTTCCTCAGCGATCTTTCCCGGACCCTATGGGAGCTCGGTCGCGAATGCCAACTCGAATTCATGCAAGTCAGTAGTTGGCACGGAGCAACCAGCAGTTCCGGCGTAGTTCAGATCAAAAAGGACATCGACAGCAGCATCGAGAACCGAGATGTTGTCATCGTCGAAGACATCCTCGACACCGGAAGAACCCTGTCTCACCTCAGAGACCTCCTTGGCACCCGGCATCCAAAGTCTCTCCAAATTTGCACTTTGCTCTCAAAACCTGATGCGAGGATCGTAAATGTGGAATGTGAATATATAGGATTCCAAATTCCTGACAAATTTGTGGTAGGATACGGTTTAGACTTCGACGAGCGGTATCGCAATCTGCAATACATAGCCGTTTTTCACCAAGACGAATAGGTTCTCTTGTTTTGAAGTATCCCAAACGCAATTCTAACGGACATTCTGTCTATGACTCCGACATTCAGACAACGCCAAGGTCAAGGCGGCGGTAACAGTCAAGGTAATAACAACCAAAACAACAACCGTCGCAGACGCATTCGTACCAATGATGGTCTCCCAAAGGGTGACTCTCCCGCTGAGCTTGAAAACTTACCGGATAACGACTTTTCATCGCTTGACGCCATGGCGCCAGCGGACCTCCTCAAGTTGGCAAAGAAACACAAGGTTTCTGCCGATGTTGTGAAGCATGAGGTTATCGAGAACCTTCTCCCGATCGTAAACGCCGACAAAGATGCTATCTATTCCAAAGGCATCCTCGAGCTAATGAACGACGGCTGGGGCTTCCTGCGCAAGGACACCTACTTGCCCGGTCCCGAGGACGTTTACGTTTCTCAATCCCTCGTCAAGCGAAACAACCTTCGCTGCGGCGACCTTGTTTTCGGATTGGTTCGCCCACCGAAAGAGGGTGAAAAGTACCGAGGAATGATGCGGGTCGAGTCGGTCAACAACATCTCGATGGTCCAGATGATGAACCAAAAGCGAAAGAACTTCGACGAGCTAACTCCGCTCTTTCCGGATGAAGTCCTGCGCATGGAAACGACGCCTGACAATATTCCCACCCGGATTGTTGACCTGATCTCGCCGATTGGTAAGGGGCAACGCGCCCTCATCGTTTCGCCGCCAAAGGCCGGAAAGACAACGATGATGAAGTCGATTGCCAACGCGATTGCTACCAATCATCCCGAAGTTGTGCTCATGGTCCTTCTGGTCGATGAACGACCGGAAGAAGTTACCGACATGCGACGATCCGTCCGTGGTCAAGTCATCTCGTCAACTTTTGACGAGCCAGCTGAGAACCACATGAGGGTTGCCGAACTCTGTATGGAACAAGCCAAGCGAATGGTCGAAACCGGGCGCGACGTTGTCATCGTTTTGGACTCCTTGACTCGTCTTTCTCGAGCCTCGAACTTAACCATCAATCCATCGGGACGAACGTTGACCGGTGGTCTCGATCCGAGTGCTTTGTATCGACCGCGCCGATTCTTTGGTGCAGCGCGAAACATCGAAGAGGGCGGATCGCTCACCATCGTTGCATCGGTTCTGGTCGATACTGGTTCCAAAATGGACGAATCGATCTTCGAAGAACTCAAGGGAACAGGTAACTCCGAAATCGTCCTCGACCGAGAACTGTCCGAGCGACGAATTTGGCCAGCTATCGATGTCCGACGGTCTTCAACTCGGCAAGAGCAGCTGCTGTTCGCTAAGGATGTCTACGATGGCGTTGTTCACCTTCGCCGACTCATGGCAAAGGAACAAAGCTCCCTCGAAGCAACTGAGCAATTCATTAAGCTGATCAAGCGAACGCCAAGCAACGCCGCGTTTATCGAAGGCGTTATTCAACGAACTCGAGCGACGGTGTAAAGAAGCTGCTAGCTGTCAGTTTTTAGCTGCTAGCAAAGGGAAGAGGTCCGCCATTATTGGCGGACCTCTTTTCATTAGTCGAGTAATCCTAGACGTGGATTTAGAACCCTTCTGGTTGCTCCCCAACGTTCCCATTGGGAGGAAGGAACCAATATCCCGCCAAAGTTTTCAACATTGTCAATTTTGGGTTCCAATTCACGACCAAATCCTGTAACATCTCGACACATATGGCAATCGGATTTCGGATTCATGTAGCGGGTTTACAGGCCCTCCGCAAGCAACAAATTGACTTCTTCGGCTGGCCGGCCACCATCGACGAAAGCAACAAAAAGCTGTCGAGATACCTAGTCCAAAAGATCAATCCAAAATTCGTCAAAGCAGGCTCGCCATTCAAGCCAATTGCCAACGCCTACGTCCACGCAGTGAATGAACAAACTGGCGGAAATATGAAAGTCGTTGGGTTCAATTCGGCAGGTCAACAGTTCGAGGACTATGTCGAAGAGCAAATCGACCTTGCCACCGATGAAATCCTTCTCAAGTCACTGCTTGCCTTGGTAGAAAGTGGTGAAATTCAAGTGCCATCCATGTCAGACGTCGAAACCTTAACCGAGCTAAAAGCCAAGAAAATCACCGAAGATGATTTAGAAGGATTAGCCGCCGGAATGAAGACCCTCTCCGATCCCAAACTCAAAGTCGGTCAACTCGATCCCGCAGTCTCCATCGAATTTCCTAACATCGGATTAATGAGCAATTCAGACTCCATCGGCTCAAAATTTGGCGAAGTAGCCAAGGACGCAGTATCGTGAAAACTTCTCGAATGTTGGTCATGTCGGCCCTGGTTGCTTGCTCCATTTTGGTCGCTGCAAATCCAATCGCCGAAGTCAAAACCAAAGTCGTCTTCCTCAAAAAGAAGATCGCATTTGGAAAATGGCAAATTACCGATACCGTTCAGGTTTCGGCATTCCGCATCGGCCTGGGAGATTTCACCCGAACCAACGATCCGTCCCTAAAGGACCGCAACAACTGGTCAATCACCTACACGCTCCCTGACAAACCCGCCTTGCGAGACCTTCACCCCAGCGCCGTTTATCGCCCCAATTCCGAAGACGAGTACTTCTATCTTCAATTTCGTCTGCCTAGCGCCGCCAAACTAAAAGAAGTCAGCTTCACCTACTTTAAAAAGCTTCCCGGCGATGTCCCGCTTGAGCCAAACAAATACGTTTTGGTCGCTACCGACGACTTTAGCGGAAACCAAACTCCCGAATCCCCCGACGATATCAAGAAATTCAATCGCGAAGTCGTACGAGCATCCGCCATCGTCCTCAACAAAGATTCCGTTGCCGATAGCGAACCGCTTTCCGTCGATATTCCCGACGTGGCTTCCCGCGCTCAGCTCTTGGGTGGCGGAACCGCCGACGTCTATCGGGCAAAAGTCAACGTCGACTTCTCGAACCTCCTCAACACCAAGTTCAACGTCGATCTCAACTCAACAATATCCTCACGGTCCGATGACAAGCAGTCAAAATTCGACCTCGTACTCGGCAGAAAGGTCTACCCCGATTCGCCAACGTACGGCTATTGGGATCAAACCCTCACCTTTTCGGGCAACCAGGCGTTCACCAACAACGGCGTCACCGGTCAGGTCCAATACATCCAGTACCGAGGACCGATCTTCAAGGGCGCGCGCAGCTACGACGACTACCCGGCCGACTACACCAAGCTCTCGTTTGGCGTCGCCTACACCAGCATGTTCCGGGTCGATTCGCGCATCAGCTCCGACAACACCAAGGACGCGCTTTACGCCTTTTGGACCATGGACGCCCCGAGTTCCTTCTTTAACAAAGGTCACGGGCAGCTTAAGCTTAACGCGTCGGTCTTTGGCTTCAACGAGGCCGCCCGAAAGCAATTCCCCGGGCTCCACAGCCTTGACGGATACATCGATGCCAGTCTCCTCATCCCAGTCGTTTGGTCACGCCAAGCCCCCGACGGCTCGTGGAACGGCGGAACTTGGTTCAAAGTCGGCTGGCAAGCCGGAGTAGTGCGTGAAAACGCATTCACTCGATCAGCCGGTTTGGTATACAGCCTTACGTCACAATTCCGATTCTAGCCAGCCCGACAAAATCAGATACCTTGAACAACTGATGAGTGCGATTGTCTTCTCGTTGATGCTCCTAGGCATAAACCAGCCGGTCAACCGGCCAATCCAACAGTCCGAAACTCGGCTCGTCAACCAACGCCCGATCAAGATCACCAAACTTGACCGCACGACCTACCTCGTCGACTTCGGTCAAGTGGCATTTGGCAACATCTCCATCCAACCATCAGCAACCGGCGAGATGATCGTACATTTCGGCGAAGCCTCCCGCAACGGAAGAATCGACCGAACCCCGCCCGGAACCGTCCGGTACAAAATGACCCGGGTCAATCTCACGAAAGACACACCCCAAGTTGTCGCACCCGCCAAAGACGCCAGAAACACCGAGGCTACGTCAACCGCCCATCCTCCTGCGATCCTAACTCCCCCCGAATGGGGCGTCGTTCTCCCGTTTCGCTGGGTCGAAATCGAAGGATACGAAGGCGAATTAAAACCCGCAAACATCACCCGCCGCGCCGCCTTCCCTAAATCTTGGGACGACCGCGCCGCATCCTTTCGCTGCTCCGACGACATGCTCAACCAAGTGTGGGATCTCTGCAAATATTCCATCAAGGCAACCTCGTTCGCCGGAATCTTTGTTGACGGCGATCGCGAACGCATCCCCTACGAAGCCGACGCCTACCTCAACCAACTCTCGTACTACGCAACCACCAACGACAACCAAATCCCGCGCGCAACCTTCGACCACCTCATGAAGCACGGAACCTGGCCAACCGAGTGGGCGCCGCACATGGTGTTCATGGCCTACGCCGACTTTCTTCAAACCGGCGACACAAAGTGGATCGCCGCTCGATACGATTCCCTCAAGACCAAGATCCTGGCAGATCGCGTCGATAGCGAGGGCCTCGTGCAAAGCTCCAAAGCTCAAATGACAAGGGACGACATCATCGATTGGCCCGTCGGCGAACGCGACGGCTACGTTTTTGGTCCGCAAAACACCGTCGTCAACGCGTTCCGATTGCGGGCGATCAAGCTCATGGCGGAAATGGGTCGCGCAATCGGTCGAGACGCCGATGCCGAAGCATTCGCCGCAATGAAAGCAAAAGCCAGATTCAAATTTCAACAAACCTTTTTCGACCCTCAGCGCGCGGAGTACCGAGACGCCACCGGAACCGAGCATTCGAGCCTGCACGCCAACCTCTTTCCGCTTGCATTCGGACTGGTGCCACCCGACTCTCGACGACTGGTCGCAAAAAACGTGGCCACCCGAGGGATGAAGTGCTCGGTCTACGCTGCCCAATATCTGCTCGAAGCGCTGTTCGAGAATGGCGAAGACCAAACCGCAATCGACCTCATCACTGCGGGTGGCGACCGCAGTTGGCGGCACATGGTCGAGAGCGGAACCACCATCACGTGGGAGGCGTGGGACCAAAAATACAAACCCAATCAGGATTGGAACCATGCGTGGGGGGCCGCCCCGGCAAACCTGCTCCCCCGCTATGTGCTCGGTGTTCAACCCATGGCGCCCGGGTGGAAGCGAGCGCTGATCAAGCCCCATCTTGGCAATCTCACCTTCGCTCGAGGAAAGGTCCCGACCCCGCTTGGCGCAGTCACGATCGAGACTAAACGCGCCAAGACGTTCACTGTGTCCGTCAACCTGCCAAAGGGAATGACCGCCCATGTCGAACTGCCGAACCAGCCAAACGCAACTCAGGTCTTGGTTAACGGAAAACCTGTGCACGCCACTCAACGAGGCGGATGGTGGATCCTGACCAACGACATCTCTGGTACCGCAAAAATCGCGCTAGCCTCAACTCCCGAGTCAGCCAACGGAGTCTAACCGACATCTAGCATGCTGGACTCCAAACTTTTTGCCCAAACCAAGTTCGTGGCTAGCCAAGCTATTCCCGCAAATCCTCCCAGCTCGCCAGATGGTTGATTAAACAGGTCACCCCTGGTAAGGTTGTAAACCAGCCTAAATGCAGGATAATAAAGGCTTGAGATTAACCCTGAGCTGGATCATTCGACTGAGCATCCTCGCTTTCGCGGTCACAAATTCTGGCTGTGGCGGGTCATCCGTCCCCGTTGATCCGGGCGATCGGACCGTCGTTGATGTTGCCTCCAACGGCATGTATTACGATGCATTTCGAAACCAGTTATGGTCGACCGTGAGCAACACAGGGAAGTATGCCAACAGCATCGTCGCCATTGATCCGGCGACGGGCGCGATCATGCGATCGATTAAGATTGGTGCCGAACCCAACTTGATTTGTGTTACCGACGACGGGCAATTTGCCTACGTGAGCGTTCCATCGGACGGGACGGTTCGGAGGGTGGACCTGATTCGCAGCCGCGTTACGCTGAAAATTACAACCGGAACTCTGGTGACCATCTGCCCAGTTCCTGGGGATCCGCACACATTTTTGGGCGGTGTTGATCCGACGGGCGGGGTGAGCGTGAGTGCTTATGACGATGGCGTTCGACGAAATGGAACCGGGGCGGGTGGCAACTTTATTCGGATGGCGTCGCCGACGGTTATGTACGGCACGGGTTCGACATCCTTGGTCAAATGCACCCTCAGCCCCGGACAAATCACCTGGAATTCGCAAACAGAAGGGCTCATCAATGCCGATTTCGGGATTCATAACGGATTGTTGTTTGATGCCAACGGTCATGTGGTTGACCCGGTGGCGTTGACTTCGGTTGGTCAGCTATCGACGACTCACTTTTTGCCCAACGGACGGCATATCGCCCTCAGTGACTCGGATAATCGGGCGTACATCGTTACATGGGATGCGGTGATTAATAAGCAGTTGCTTTGTTACGATTTGACCACGCAGCAGGAGCTGCCGCAGAGGGATACCGGGTTTATTCCGGGCGGGGCATTTGACATTGTTGCGTGTGGGAACCACACGGTCGCGTTTCGGGATTATGGGGCGATTGTCGAGCCGAACAAGATCTTTATTTTTCGGAATCTGCCGTAGGGGGGGAGTCCCGCAAGCGGGATGTCGCTTAGACTCCATTGGCTGAGTTGGGAGTTGGGAGTTGGGAGTTGGGAGTTGGGAGTTGGGAGTTGGGAGAAGGACAGCGTAGCAGGATCAGCCCCCATCCTCCTTCGCAAAGGTGCTTCGGCGGACAAGCCGGGGCTAGATCCTGGCGAGTTACTTCCTGATATACCCCCATCCCTCGCCCTTCCCCCTCCCAAAGAGCAAGGGGAAGGGGATTTGAATCCCAGGACGAGTAAACTATGATTGTCCCGCTAGGCTTGCTTTCCGCAACATCGCGTGAACCCCCTGAAATGAGTACCATCGAGCAAGAAGCCAAGCGTCGTCGCACTTTTGCGATTATCTCGCACCCCGACGCGGGAAAAACCACGCTGACCGAGAAGCTATTGCTTTACGGCGGTGCGATCCAGCTTGCGGGCTCCGTAAAGGCGAGACGCAACCAGCGCACTGCTACCTCTGACTGGATGGAGCTAGAGAAGCAGCGGGGAATCTCGATCACCTCGACGGTTCTGCAATTTGAATACAAAGACCACGTTTTGAACCTGCTGGACACTCCGGGGCACGACGACTTTAGCGCCGACACCTACCGAACCCTAACCGCGGCGGACTCGGCGGTCATGCTCATTGACAATGCAAGCGGCGTTGAAACCCAAACAAGAAAGCTATTCGCGGTATGTAAACAGCGGGGACTGCCAATCTTTACCTTCGTCAACAAACTGGACAACGAGGGTCCGGGGCCACTCGCCATTTTGGCTGAGCTCGAAGAGGTCCTCGGCATTAGAAGCGTGCCAATCAACTGGCCAATTGGTCAGGGCGTCGACTTCAAGGGAGTTTTTGACCGCAAGACCCGGATGGTCCACTTTTACGATAAAGCCGCCGGGTTCGGATCGAAGGCAATTTCATCAAAGCCAATCGGCATCGACGATCCCGAGTTGGTTACCGCCATTGGCGAGAAGTTTTACGGGCAGTTGACCGAAGAGATTGAGTTGCTGGAGGTTGCGGGCGAAGAGTTTGACCTTGATCGCGTGCTATCCGGCGACCTGACTCCGGTTTTCTTCGGGTCGGCGTTGACTAACTTCGGCGTAAGCCTATTCCTCGATTCGTTCTTGGATATTGCCCCGTCGCCCGAGATGCGTTTAGAGGGGATTAAGGAACTCGTGAAGAACGACGACTTTAGCGGGTTTGTGTTCAAGATTCAGGCGAACATGGATCCGAACCACCGCGACCGAATCGCGTTTGTTCGCGTCGTCAGCGGTCGGTTCGAGAAGGACATGGAAGTGACCAATGCGCGCAGCCAGAAGAAGCTGAAGCTGTCGCGTCCGCAGCGGCTTTTTGCCCAAGAGCGGGAGACGGTGGAGACCGCGTTTCCTGGTGACATTGTTGGTCTGACTAACCCCGGCGCGTTCATGCTGGGTGACACGGTGACGACGAACAACAAGATCAAATACGACGAGGTTCCGGAGTTTGTACCGGAAGTATTTGCTCGCCTATCGAACATGGACGTATCCAAACTGAAGAACTTTGAGAAGGGAATTGAGCAACTTTGTCAGGAAGGACTTGTACAATTGTTCTGGAACACCAAGAGCACTTTGCGCGAGCCAATCCTTGGCGCGATTGGTCGCTTGCAGTTCGAAGTCGTGCAGTATCGACTGATTGCCGAGTATGGCGTGAAGACCCACATTGAGCCGATGGCTTACGAGATCATTCGCTGGCTTGATGGCGATCGTGAAGAAATCAAAGGCATTTATTGGGGCGGCAGCGCGATTGGTTTGGAAGACAATTACGGCGTTCCCGTCGCACTATTCTCCACCGAGTGGGGCTGTAGCTATCAGACCGAGCAACATCCGAAGATTAAGTTCTTGAAATCTCCAAGCGAGAGCTTCACGGCGTTGGCGGGGTGACGAAAAGTCAGGAGTCAGGAGTTAGGAGCTGTTAGCTGAGTGCGGAGCTGTTAGCTTCAAGCTTCTAGCCACCTGACTCTCAACTACCCGACTTGCTTCTCGGATTTTGGCTTTGCCGAGCCTTTGGGGCGGATGGTCATTAACAATGATGCGATCGGCTTTTGGTAGCGGGCAGGGAGGGATTCGCCCTTAAAGATGATGGAGCAGGCGACCGCCGTTTTTCCGTTGCCAACGATTTGGTAAAGGGCAGTAAAGGTTCCCCGGCCGCCGCCGTCGATGGAACCGCGCATCTTGAGCACGTCGAGCGAATCCCTCTTCCAAGTGGTCAATTTGCCTTTGGATATCACTTTGAGTTTGCTCTCGATACCGCCGATGTAGTTCACGAAGTCTTGGCGTAGGTTCTTTTCGATTGGTCGAGCCTCACTGAAAACGATGGAAACGATTTCGTCTGGTTTCAGGTCGGCTGGGCTTATCATCATGGCACCTTGAATCGTCTTTTGGCTCCACTTGGTAGGTGCCTCAAAGACTACACCTTTGAAGTCGGGCGATTCGGCAAAGGTGGAAACCAAGAAGGTGAGACTGGCGATCATATGAGGAGTATAGCTATTTTGGGCATATACTAGATCCGATGTCAAAAACCCTTCCTCTCGCCGACTTTCTTCGAACCTTTAATCTCAAGGACGGTGAGGTGCTGAGCGTTGCAAAGTCGATGGATGAAGACGACGTTCGCGTTGAGGTGCTGCAGTTTGGCAAGGTGAACGGGATGCAAAAAGACTTTGTCGTTCAGATTGACTTTGTGAAGGCAAAATCGGCTGAGTTGCCTTGGAAGGGGCTCAAGTTAGGCCGTTGTATGATGTCTCCGAGTGCAAACAACGAATGTTCGATGATGCACCCGGGCGGCATCGTGAAAATCAGTTACGGTTCGTGCTCGGTAACCGTCGAGGACGGTTACGAGAGCGCGTTTTCAGTTTTTCGTTAGTGGCAAAGACTAGTTGTCATCGTCACTACCGTTAAGCGACCGTTGAGTTTGCTCGTGGCCAACCAACCAGTCGTAATAGTTTTCCATGTAAGGTCTCAGCCTTGGCGCAGTATCCCAAGTGCTTCTAGGATCCCTAGGTGGAGGAGGCGAAGCAAAAACAGGGATGCTTGCTTCAGGCTGTCCTCCGCCAACGATATTAAAGGTTTCGGGGAACAGGAAGTTATAGGTTCCACTCACCGAGCTCTTGGTGACTTTGGCAGTAACGGCCTCGGCCGCACGGACACTCAAACGTGTTTTGCCAATTCCACCGGGGCCGAGGAGGAGAACGGCTTGTTGGGTTGCGAGGATCGATGAAACCCGTTCAAGTTCATCGTGGCGACCGACAAACGGGGTGCCGAAAGTTGGGAGTCTAAACCGGGTGTCAGTTTTTAGTTTGAGGAAGATTTGATGCTTGCTGACCAGATCAACTTGGAATATTCTCGTCGCTGATGAGATGTCTTTGAGCCCGTGCCAACCAAGATCGTAGAATTGGATTCCTTCGCTGGTCAATTGGGTGGCCAGGGTCGTCACCGTGGCACTAACCAGAATTTGGTCGGGATGGCTAACGTCTCTTAGCCTGGCGCAGAGGCTGAGGGTATGACCGAAGTAGTCTTCACCATCGCCGTAACACACTCCATAGTGGACTGCGTATCGGCAGGTGAGAATTGGATTGGGAATGGACTTGAGTGCCGATTGGAAGGCTAGAGCGGCCCGAACGGCGTCGGCGGCAGAACTGAACTCACCTAGGAGTCCATCGCCTTGACCTCTTGATTTCAGGAGCTTGCCACCGCAGGATTTGAATGTGGATTCCGCGAGTTCGTTGTGGGCGGCAAGGGCATGTCCGTACACTACCGGATCCTTTTGGGTGAGCATTGTGCTCCCCACGACATCCGTCATGAGGAACGCGCGATATGTTTCGTTCCCAAGCCCCACCATTGATAGCTAGTATAAGCGATGAGAACGGTTAGGAGCGATATCTCCTTAGAACATGTCCCAGCTGTTAGGACCAATTTGGGCTTTGAATGTCTTGTCCGAAAGAACAATTGCAAACTTTGATGTTCGGCCAAGTTTTGATGGTGACAAGTCGAGAAGAAGATGTTCTCCGGCTACCGTTCCGTCGAGTTGTCGCTCCGAGAAGATTCCGTCTTGCATGTTCAGACCTTTTGGAACTTCTTGTCCGGAGTAAGGTGCTTTAGCATAGATCGCCTTTAGATCGGATTCATGGAAAAACAGCTGAGAAGTGAAATCGGCAGTGACTTGATGCTTCTCTGAAAAAGTCCGAACTTTGAAGTGGATGTGCGCGGTTCGACCGGGGTACCAGCCTGGGACGATTGTTTGGAATTTTGCAACACCCTTGGCGTCTGTTACTTGGTATCCGCGTAACCACTTCTGATCTTTGGTGTCTTCGTGATTCATGGGGTGGTTTTCGTCGGAATAGACTCCCTTGGCATCACATTGCCAAATGTCAATTTGAGCATTCGTGAACGGTTTGAGCTTTTCGCCAGTCATTTTGTAAATGGTGAGTTCAAGATCAAGGGGAAGTCCTTTGGTGACGGCTTCACGGGAAGTTCCTAGCAGGAGGTTCGAGCGGTTGAGTTTTTCGTCGACAAAGAACGGACCTTCGGTGAGGGCGGGGCTCGCTACCAGGTTCACTTTTGGCTTTGGGTCCTGTGCCGACGCGAGCGTAAAGAGACCACCGGCAGTTAACCCAAGGCCAGCCTTAGCTGCCAAGGCAAGGGCTTCTCTTCGGGAGTAAATTGTGCCGATTGGTGCATCATCGTGATCCATATGACTAGGTTAGCACTGAGTAGTTTAAAAGTTGTTTGGTAAACCAATAATCTTGTTTTGCACGGTAAGATTCGCGATATGAGGGCTTTGTTCGGATTTGTTATGTTCTTGGTGGCTTCGATTTCATCAGCGCAGTTCGATGGCACGATGATGGATATGCGTTATGGTCCCTTTGCCATGTTACAGCGGCAGGAAATTCGGAAAGAGTTGAAGCTGTCGAAAGAGCAAATCAAGCAGGCAGATTTGATTATTAAAGGACTCTCCAAAGCGACTGAGAGTGGAAATGCTGTGGTGACTAGCCTTAAAAAAGTCGATGACGACTTGATGGCCCTCCTTGATGAAAAACAAAAGGAACGGTTCTTTCAGATTCAAATTCAAGCAAAGGGCGGCACGGCTCTGTCTGACCCGCAAGTCGCTGCGAAGCTTGAGATGACTGACGACCAGAAGAGTGAGGTTAAGAAGGTTCGCAAAGCAGCCCAGAATCGCTTGCTCGACGAAGTTCGCAAGGGAAGTCGGGATAACAAGTTGATGGAGATTATCTCGAAAGCCGAGGAAAAGGAGTTGCTTGCGATTCTTTCTGCAGGTCAAAGAGAGGCCCTTGTGAAGTTGGCTGGTGAGGTCTTTAAGGGCGCCAGGATGAAAGGAATGTGGCCAATTTAGGTTGGTGAGGAACCGAAGGTCCCAAATATTGTGGGCCAGGGCAACCATTCGTTTGTCTGATCAGTAGTACTATTCACCATGATGCCTACCAAAGCCATCGGCGTTGCCGCCCTCCTTGCCATTTCTGCATTTTCCCTCGCCCAAGACAAGGTCAAGATTGAGACTAAGTGGGCTAAAGATCAGAGCTATAAAATGAAGCTCAAGTCTAGCTTTGAAGTTGGAGGAATGGCGGTTGTGCTCGATGCGAAACTGGCATTTTCTGGAAAGATGGCTGATGATGGATGTACCGTCAATGTGCACCATGACGAAATCTCAATCATGGTCGGAGAAAATGAGGTTTCGCCACCAGTGAGCGACTACAAGATTGGCTACGACAAGAATGCCACGATGAACCTGTTTGAAGGTGGAATCGATGGAGCTGACCCACTCCGAATGTTTTTAGTAGTGAACTTCTTTGCTCCGAAGGTCGAATTAACGAAGGATACAGTTGCGAAGTGGGATATAGCCAAGAACGAAAAGATTAGCCTTGGTGCCCTGAAAATCGAAACGACATTCATGGGTGACGAAGTGATGGGAAAGAAGACCGTGCACAAGTTCAAGCAGGTTGTATCAGAGACTGGGACTGAGTATACCACGACGGGCACTTTTTTTGTCACGACGGATGGTCACGTTGTGAAAGCTGATGTCACGTTCAAGGGGATGCCAGTTCCGGTTGCTAGTGGTGAAGCGACCGGCAAAATGGCGCTATCTTTAAT